>CAZQJB010000133.1:0-4294 GCA_964593115.1 uncultured Aquificales bacterium | reverse complement strand
CCGTTGATTCCCTTGAAGGTGTTGAGGATGGTGTGGCATAGAACATTCTTGGGTAGAGTTGCTATGAATACGGCTGCCTTGGCCGAAAGCGGTTTCAGGAGGGTGAAATGAAGAAGGGAGTAGGCGTACTTTTTTTGGGTATCTTCGTCTTCTGCATGGTTGGCGTGGTGTGGGCCGCATCGGGTTCGATCAAGATAGGAACATCCATGGGTCTCACGGGACACTACAGCGTTGTGTGCAACGAACTGCTACAGGGGTATTCTATGGCATTCCGTGAGGCTAACCAGGCGGGGGGCGTTCACGACAAGGCTATAAAGCAGGTGGTGTACGACGATGGATACAACCCGGCTAAGACCATAGAGAACCTCAACAAGTTGGTTTACAAAGACAAGGTGGTTCTGCTGTTCTCTGTCTTTGGCACGCCGCCCAGCGCCGTCACCTCTTTCAGGCTGAAGGTGTTTGGTATTCCCCTTTTCTTTCCCGGTTCAGGGGGAGGGTTTCTCTACTCGAACCAGCCTTACGTGTTCACATTTCAGGCCTCTTACGACTCAGAGAGCACCCAGATGGTGAAGAGGGCCGCCCAGGACGGCCACAAGAACTTAGCGGTTATCTACCTTACCAACACATACGGATGGAACTGCAAGCTGGCGGCATTGAGAGAGGCTCACAAGATGGGCATAAAGGCCACACCAATCCCCTTTAAGAGCCTCGACTTCTTGCCTTATGTGGTGGACAAGGTGTTAAAGACCAAGGCAAGCGCCCTTTACCTGGCAATACCCAACGAGTTCCTGGTGCCCCTGTTGAGAGACATGGACTCCCGGGGGTATCATCCCGCCATTTATGCCGAGTACTACTGCAGGCTTGCAGATGCCATGAGGTCCCTTGGAGCCGACAGGGCCGCCCACTTTCACCAGGTTATCACGGGCCGCTTTCTTCCGAACCTCGACGAGAACTATCCCTGCATAAGGTGGTACAAGAGCGCCCTTGACAGGTTTGCCCCCGACCAGTCTCCCACACCTGCCGGATTTCACGGCTACCTTATGGCCAGGACCCTGGTGGCGATCCTGAAGAGGGTGCCCTCACTGGATCCACAGGGAATCATTAGGGGGGCAGAGTCTATAAAGAACCTGGACATCGGGTTGCCCGAGAAGATCTCTTACTCACACACCGACCACGTGGGTCTCACCCGTGTTTTCATGTACCGGATAGCGAAAGGCAGACTCGTTCCCATAAAGTGAGACCTGTGTGGAGGCTACCCTTGCCCCTGCGGAGTATGCTCAACCGATAGCCCCTTTGCTTGCACGGGCTGGTTCTTTTAGCACCTCGTGGTAGAGCCCTATGTTGGCCTGTGCCAGCGAGGGGGGAGAGAAGTACAGCCTCATGCGCCTGCGGCCCCTTTTGCCCATCACCTTTCGTCCACGGGGGCTGGTTAGCAACAGCAGGGTTTGCCTGACCATTCCCTCGGTATCACCAACGGGCAGCAGGTAGCCGTTTTCTCCGTCTTTCACAGAGGCGTCTATTCCCCCCATCCAGAAGGCCACAACTGGCACCTCCATGGCAAGGGCCTCGAGGGCCGAGGTGCCAAGGGACTCGCCGGCAGTGGGGGTGAATATGAAGAGCTGGCTCTCTCTGAGCAGGTTGGGTACGTCTGGCCTTAGCCCCAAGAAGTGAACCTGTTTCTCTATCCCCATCCTTTTCGCAACTTCCTGCAACTCGGTGAGTAGAGGACCCTCGCCAGCCAATAGCAGGTGGACCTGGTTGACCTGGCCAGACAGCTTCTCCAGCACCTTCAGGGCGTGAATATGGCCCTTTTCAGGGGCGAGCCTGGCGGTCTTTAGCAGAATAACGGCGTTTCTTGGGATGCCAAGCTCGCCCCTCACCCCTGCCTTTGTGACAGTCCTGGGGTTGAACCTTTCCGCTGAGTCCACCACGCTGTGTATGGTTACGCACCTGTCCACCTTTGCACCTAACACCCCTGTCTTCCTGAAAAGCTCTGTCACCGCCCTCGAGACCACCACCACCCGGTCTATCAGCACCCGGTAGAGAAGCCTGTTGGCCACGTGGTTTCTTACAGTAAATGTGTTATGCCTGGTACGCACCACGGGGACGGGTCTTGCTAAAAAGAGCTTGGCTGTCAGGGTTGCCACCCAGGTGTCCTGGCTTCCGTGGGTGTGCACCACCTCTATCCCCTTCTCGTTCATCACCCTGCTAAGGGCTAAAACCTCTCGGCAGAATGTGAGGGGATTGAACCTTTTTGGAAACCTCACCCCGTCGAAGGTGTCTATCTTCTCTTTTCGTGCCCTCTCGATAAGGGTTGCCCCCTTGGGGGCCACTATGGTCACTTGGTGTCCCAGGTTTTTGAGCTCTTTAGAGACCACCAGGATACGGTTGGGCTGCCCGCCCCAGCCCCCCTTGTGCATGTTGGTGTGAAGGATTCTCAGGGTTGTTATCTCCTGAAGAAGATGTTCAGCAGAAACGATAGCAGTATGCTGATCACTATGCAGGTGACCACGGGGAAGTAGAAGGTGAAGTTCTTTCTCTGGATAACTATGTCGCCTGGCAGTCTTCCGAACCAGGGCAGTTTGCCCCCCAGGGTGAGCAGAAGGCCCATACCTGCAATGGCAAGACCCACAACAACCAGCAGTCTTCCCAGGTGAGACAGGTTGTTCATGGCCTCTTTTCCCTGTACCTCTCGTACTCGCTGTAGATGCAGCCACAGTATTGCTGGCGGTATAGCCCCATATCCTTCGACTCCTCTATTCCTCTTTCCAGCCCTCCCTGAAGTCGCGGTAGAGAAACCTTGCACCGTAGCGCTTGGCAAGCCCCTCTCCCACGTCCTTTATCACAAGGTGGGGCTGGAACTTGCTGTAGAGAAGGGTGGTTGTGAACAGGTTGAACTTTCCCTTCTTTGCCACCTGTGCCGTGGCGGTCAGCCTCATCTGGTGGCAAAGAAAGCAGCGCTTTCCCTCGCGAAACGCCACCATCTGCAGAAACTCCTCTAAGGGATATTCGTCTCTCTCTATCAACCTCACCCCCAGGGCCTCTGTGGCCTTTCTCACCTCGTCGCGGCGGCGCTGGTACTCTGTGTAGGGGTGTATGTTGGGGTTGTACCAGAAGGCGAACACCTCTTTCCCTTCCCCCTGTAGTACCTGCAAGGGATAGAGCATGCAGGGGGCACAGCAGACGTGTAGAAGCACCCTTTCTGCCAACACTAATCCCCTTTCCAGTACGGCCTGTAGCGGTTTGTGATGGGCAGGCGCCTGTCTTTCCCGAATGCCCTGGGGGTTAGTTTCACCCCAGGTGGGGCCTGACGGCGCTTGTACTCGTTCAGGTCAACCATGCGTATCACCCTGGCCACCAGCTCTTTCGGGTAGCCCATTCCTACTATCTCGCTGAAAGACCTGTCTTTCTCAACGTAGGCCTCGAGGATGGGGTCGAGCACCTCGTATGGGGGCAAGGTGTCCTGGTCGGTCTGGTTGGGCTTTAGTTCGGCGGAGGGGGGCTTAACAAGAACGTTTGCCGGTATGATCTCTCTGCCCTTTCTCTGGTTCACGTGCTTGCACACCCTGTAAACCATGGTCTTGAACAGGTCCTTCAGCACCGCGTATCCCCCTGCCATGTCTCCGTAGAGGGTGGCGTAGCCGCAGCTCATCTCGCTCTTGTTTCCCGTGGTGAGCACCAGCCAGCCGTACTTGTTGGATATGGCCATAAGGTAGTTGCCCCGTATGCGTGCCTGCAGGTTCTCCTCGGTGGTGTCCTCGGGGAGGTCTTTGAACACACCCTCTTTCAGCACCCTCTTGTACCCTTCGAACACATCCTTGATGGGCAGGGTGTATGTCTGTATGCCCAGGTTCTTTGCAAGATCGTAGGCGTCCTTGTTGCTCGACTCCGAGGTGTACTGGGAGGGCATGAGCACGCCCACCACGTTGTCACTTCCAAGGGCCTCTACCGCCACCACCGCCACCAGGGAGGAGTCTATGCCACCGCTAAGGCCTATGAGCACCTTCTTGAACCCGTTCTTGCGCACGTAGTCCCTGGTTCCCAGCACCAGGGCATTGAAGATCTCCTCTTCTTCCGTGAGCTCTTCTGCCACGGTGGGCGACGCAGGCGCCGCCCCGGCCTTTTGAGATACCTCTGCAAGGCAGAGGGAGACACTCGTTCCCTTTAGCCGCTCTTTCTCTTTTCTTCTTCTTGGGTCGTGAAGCCTCGTTCTGAACACCCCCTCTATGTTCAGGTCTGCAATCAGCAGGTGCTCCTGGAACATGGGGGCCCTTGCCATAATCCGCCCTGACTG
>CAZQJB010000132.1:0-4315 GCA_964593115.1 uncultured Aquificales bacterium | reverse complement strand
GGACCTTCGGGTTATGAGCCCGACGAGCTACCAGACTGCTCCACCCCGCGTCACCAGAACCGAGCATCTATTTAATACCGGGACCATCCACCGTCAACCCCAAGAGTAGTGCTTATCTCACCAAACTTTCTGTATTGAGCCTGGTTTTGCCTTCAATAAAGGAGAAGGGGCCCTAAAGGGCCCCTTCAAACAGCGCTTCAAGAGGAGACTCTCGATTCACCTCATGCTCATACACTGCTCGAACTTGGAGGCCGGCACCACCCTGGGCTTCTTCACCCACTTCACCTTCAAGAGCACGTCAAGCACCTTTCTCGCAGGCTCCATGCCCTTGAAGGGACCTACGATGGTACGATACACGGTCTCTCCGTTTGCCACGCCTTTTGATACACAAACCCTCTTGATACCAAGCTCGTCGTGCAACTTTGAGGCCTCGTTCATGGCGTCGATGAGGTCGTCGAAGGAACCAACGTGGATCAGGTACTCGTTACTGACACCCTTGGCGGAGGCCGGCTCCTCGGTCTTCACGCCCTCTCCCAGGGTGGGGGGCTTGGGCTTGTTCAGGTACTCCCTGTAATGCGTGGCCTTTCCACCATCGGGACAGCCGTCTTCATCCATGAACCCGTTCTTGTCCTCGGGCTCAAAGGGGCACCTGTCGTCGTCGTCCACTATGCCGTCGTTGTCGGTGTCTTTCACCACCTTGTCTATCACCACCATCTGGACGATCTTGTCGGGGCAACCGTCTTTGTCGTCTATGCCGTTGTAGTTCTCCTTGTCCATGGGGCACTTATCCTGCGAGTCGGGAATACAGTCGCAGTCACGGTCGCCGGCGCAGTTCCAGAAGGGATAGACCGTACACTTACCGGCCTCGGGGGGCGGAGGAAGTGGAAGAGCCACCATTCTGCACCCGGCACAGTTGGGACAGGTGGCGCAGTTCACCTGCGGAGCAGGGGGAGCAGGCGCGGGGCGTTGAGCTACTACAGGTTTTGGGGCCGGTTTAGGTGCTGGCTTGGCCACTACAACGGGTTTTGGAGCCGGTTGTGGGACAGGCTGCTGCGGCTGTGGCGCTGCCACCACGGCGGGCCTACACCCTGCACAATGAGGGCAGGTGGCACAGTTCATCACCGGTACAGGCACCATCGCCACCGGCACCGCCTGACAAGCAGAACAGGTGGGACAGGTGCTGCAAACCGATGTGACCGGTGCACCCGGGTTGTGGTAGGGCACAGAGGTGACCACTGTCTGGGCAAGACCCTGGCCGGCGAATAGCATGATCACCGTGCCCACAACCCCTACCATTGTTACAAACCAATCTTTTCTCATCTCTTTTCCTCCTCAGATTTCGCAAGCCTCATACGGAGACCTGCACCTCTCCTATCTCTTCTTGTTGAGGTACTCTTTGTAGAGAGGCTTTTGACCGCCGTCGGGGCAGCCGTCCTCGTCCATGAACCCGTTCTTGTCCTCGGGCTCAAAGGGGCACCTGTCGTCGTCGTCCACTATGCCGTCGTTGTCACTGTCACGGATAACCTTGTTTATTACTGGCATGGGAACGATCTTCTCTGGGCAACCGTCGTTGTCGTCTATGCCGTTGTAGTTCTCCTTGTCCATGGGGCACTTGTCTTTGGCATCGGGGATGCAATCGCAGTCACGGTCACCGGCACAATTCCAGAAACAGTACACGGGGCACGCTGAGGGCTTTCTGCAAGAGGGAACAGCCATTCTCACCACCCTCCTGGTGGTGCACGGGCACGGCGCCTTCTTCACAACAGGCGCCGGGGGAGGGGGAGCGGGTTTCACCTCCTGCTTAACTGGAAGGGGTTCCACCTTCACCACCTCGTCGCAACAGGGACCACAACCAACAAGGCTGACCAAGAAGGCCGCCACCAACAGATAACCCAACAATCTGAATCTACCTGCCATACTCTCTGTCCTCCTTCCCAAACACTATTATTTGAACCTCTAAACCTCTAACCGCAGATACCTGACCCTAAACCCCTTCAGGGGAACCAATAGTGCTCTTCCCTATCTTGAAATTGCCTTCTTTTAATTGGGAAACTTCTCTCACCAGGAACTCGCAGCGATAGAGGTAGCTCTCACCCCCCATCTCTTTAAACAAGAGAGAAGCACTCTCTATCGCCGACATACTCTTCATAAGACCATCACCTCCTTTCCCCTTAAGACCTTTCTCCTTTATCGTCTGCTTCACCTTCTACTTTAAGATTTGCACTTTGTTATTCTTAAAACCCCCTTCAACCTCTTACTCGTCCATCACCTCCTCTCCCTTTACCGCCAATCAAAAAATAGTTGGAGTGATTTGTCAAGAGCTTTACTTCAACTTTTTTCAAAAAATTCGAGCGGAAGTCGAGGGCGGCATTGGTTTAAGTTTCTACCCTTTCAATGTCCCAACTTGGGATAGCAAATGCTTAATCTACCACTTTAATTGAGCTATAGAAGAGCAAAATCAGATTAAGTATCAATATATTGGCACAATAGAAGACTACGCTCACAAGATATTGTTACAATGCCTATTTTATGCTTAGTCATGAATAAGTCAACGTGAATATTGACCCTAATATAGTGTGTCTTGAATACAGCATCAACACAATATAATGTGGCAATTCAGCATGCGCTCCCGTAGCAACCCCTAAAGTTTAGGCCCTAAGGGGGTGTTATGGATAGCCACGGGAGCTATATTTACACCGTGGCGGGCTACATCATTTCACAAGGAGGTGGGTATGGATATATTCACCCAGCCCATAAAGGGAGGCAACGTTCTCAGCAACCTATCCACCGAAGAGCTGAAACTACTGGCCCGGGGCTCGGCCATACGAAACAGCTGGGGCATAACCTTGTACCACACTTCGGTGAAGTCGAGAAGCGCAAAAGAGACCTTTGTAGTAGAAGAACCAGACCAAGAGGTGGAGAAAGAGCTACGCTCGGTCCGTGATTTTCTTCAGGGAACAGACCTGGTGATGGTGGAAAGAGACGTGTGCAAGAACCCCAAGTTCAGGTTTCGTATCCACTATTACGTCACCCGTGCATACGCCAGGTTGGCCCACATGTTTTCTCAGAACTTCTTTGAACCAAGACACTATGAGGAACCCGATGCAGTGGTTATACAGGTTCCACAATGGCCCAAAAGGGCGATATACGTGCATCCCACAAAGGATGGCAGAGTGTTCACCTTTGTGCTGGGTAGTGATTATTACGGGGAGGCCAAAATGGCCGCTTTGCGCTCGGTTATGTACATCACCAGGGAGTACCGCAACGGGCTCGCAATGCACGCTGGTGGAAAGCTCTACAGGCTCAGGCTGGGAGAGGAGATGGTGGAGAAAGGTGTTCTGGTCTTTGGCCTGAGCGGAACCGGCAAGACCACTATCACCTTAAACGACCACGATCTCGAGTCTCCCCAAGGTATAAGCATACTTCAGGACGACATCATGCTGCTTCGAAACGACACCTACGCTTACGGAACAGAGAGTAGCTTCTACATCAAGACAGACTCGGTAACCCAGCAACCGGAACTATTCGTGGCCACCCAGTCCCCGATATCCATAGCCGAAAACGCCTGGGTGGACGACCAGGGAGAGATAGATTTCGACAACTGCACCCTAACCACAAACGGGAGGTGCATAGTGCCCAGGTTCCTGATCCCCCACACCAAGGACGGGATAGACCTGGAGCACGTGGACGTCATCCTCTTCAACACCAGGAGATACGACATGCCTCCCCTGGGACGGCTAAGGTCTCCTGAGCAGGCAGCCGCATTCTTCATGTTAGGGGAATCCACCATAACCTCGGCGGACGATCCCAAGAGGGTGGGGGAATCGAAAAGGGTGGTGGCATTCAATCCATTCATCATGAACAATCCCCACAAAGAGGGAAACAAGCTCTTGGAGATATTGAAGAACAATCCCAATGTAGAGGTGTTGATCGTGAACACCGGAAAGGTAGGAGGGATAGAGGACGGCATCAAGATATCCCCCAGGACCACCTTGAATCTCATTCTGGACGCCCTGAAGGGAGAGGTTGAGTGGGCACACGACCCCGTGGTGGGATACGAGGTGGCTACTGAGGCAAAAGACGTGCAGTGCAGCCTCTTTGACCCCTACCGTATCTACGGCAGAAGGACCTACGAGGAGATGATGGACAAGCTGTACCAGGAAAGAATGGAGTGGTTGAAGGGCTTTAAAGGCCTGAAACCCGAGATTATCGAGGCCCTAAGGGGGTGATACCCATGGAGAAGTGCATAGCCTTTCTTTTACACGAGGGATACGAGGACCTGGAGTTTTGGGTACCGCGGTACCTCTTTGAGGTC
>CAZQJB010000131.1:0-4319 GCA_964593115.1 uncultured Aquificales bacterium | reverse complement strand
GGTGAGGGAGATAAACGCGGCTGAAAAACCCATAGCCATGATCTGCCACGGCCCCCAGGTGGCGATCTCGGCAGGCATACTGAAGGGGAAAAGGGTGACAGGCTCGTGGGGCATAAAGGATGACCTGGTGAATGCCGGCGCCATCTGGGAGGAGAGCCCCGTGGTGGTGGACGGCAACCTGATATCGGCACAGGGGCTGCACGCCCTGGTGCCCTTCTGCAGGGAGTTGATGAAGATAGCGGGGTGTAAGGTATGATAATCACCATCACAATGAACCCATCCATAGACCTCACCGTGGACGTGAACGGGCTTAAACTGGACGATGCCATGCACATGGTGAGCATACACAGGGACCTTGGGGGTAAGGGTGTGAACGTGTCGCGGGTGGTGAACACCCTTGGGGGACCAACCATCGCCTACGGTTTCATAGGGGGAGACGAGGGGGGCAACTTCTCTCTGCTACTGGCACGAGAGGGCATACTCAACTCCTTTCTCGCCATAGAAGAAGAGACCAGAATAAACATAATAATCAACGACTTGAAGGATAACACCCAGACCCGCATACACGCCAGGGGCCCTCAGGTGACCCTGGACGACCTCTACAAGCTGCAACAGCAGGTTAGAAGAATAGCAAACCCTTCAACAACCCAGCAGTACCTTGTTTTGGGAGGAAGCCTGCCAAAGGGGCTCCCCGTAACCGCCTACAGGGACATAATAGAGGAGGCAAAAGAGATAGGAATGAGAACGGTGCTGGACTCGGACGACGAGTACCTGAAGCACGGGATAAAGGGTGGCCCCTTCCTGATAAAGCCCAACAGCTACGAGCTGGAGCGTCTAACCGGTCGCGAGCTGGTGGGTAAGCCCATAGGTGCCTTCGTGGATGCGGCGAGGGAGGTGTTGGAAAAGGGGGTTGAGATGGTGGCCATAACCCGGGGGCCGAGGGAGGCGCTTCTGGTCACCAGGGGGATGGTGCTCAAGGCCATGCCTCCCAGGGTGAAGGTGAACAGCCCCGTTGGGGCAGGGGACTCCTTCGTGGGGGGATTCTTGCTGGCAATGGTGAGAAACTACGGATTAAAAGAGGCACTGCGCTGGGGAGTTGCGGCAGGGGCCGCGGCAACCATCTCTCCAAGCACCCAACTGGTCAAGAGAGAGGACTTCGAGAGGCTGCTGCCCCAGGTGGCGGTAGAAGAGGTGAGGGAGGAAGAATAGATGGCGTCTCTTGGAAGGATAACGAGGTTAAACAGGATATTCAGCCACGGCGACACACCAGAGGGCAGGCTTATGGTGTTGCCCATAGATCAGGGGCTCGAGCACGGACCAATAGACTTTCTGGTGAACCCCGAAGCGGCAGACCCCCAATACCAGGTAGAAATAGCCTTAAAGGGCGGATTCTCTGCCATAGCGCTACACAGGGGGTTGGCAGAGCGCCACCTGGAGAGGGCAGCGGGGCGGCTTCCACTGATACTGAAGATCAACGGTAAGACCAACATACCCTCTGATTCCAGGGCCTTTTCACCACTCACCGCCAGCGTGGAAGAGGCTGTGGCCCTTGGTGCTGACGCCATAGGTTACACCCTTTACGTGGGCTCTCCGGCCCAGGGCAGGGATATCGCCCAGTTTTCCGCTGTCAAGAAGGAGGCGGAACGCCTGGGCATGCCGGTGGTGATATGGTCGTATCCCAGGGGCTCTGCAGTAGAACAAAAGGGCGGAAAGAACAGCCTATACGCGGTGGCATACGCCGCCCGGGTGGCAGCCGAGGTGGGGGCAGACATAGTAAAGGTGAACATTCCTGTACTGCATGCAGAGGATAGCGTGCACATGCCAAAGGCCTACCAGGAGTTGGAGAAAGAGCTGGACCTCAAAGGGGCCATGGAGCACGTGGTGGCCTCGGCCTCAGGGGTGCCCGTGATCATTGCGGGGGGCGGCAAGGTGGAAGACGAGGCTCTCTTGAACAAGGCAAAGACCGCTATTGAGGCGGGGGCAGTGGGTTTCATATTCGGCAGAAACATCTGGCAAAGGCCCATGGCACAGGCCCTTGAACTGGCAAACAGGTTAAAAGAGATACTCAGAAGAGACAAACACTGAATCCCAGATGAAACGGGAGGATAATTGCGCCACTTAGAGCAGGCGATCACGTAGCACTTAGAAAATGGGGCCTCAGAATAACCATGGCAAGAAATGGCCGCTGCCTATGGTCTATTTTACATAATATACATTATCATTCAAAACAGATACCATGGCCCTGGCAACATAAGCGCATAAGAAACAGTCGGTTACACTGTAAACCCAAACCTGTTTGTCTTGGTTCAGGTTTTGTGGATAACCGGTGGGTTTTGGGGGTATTCTGGCTGTGTTGGAATGATCTAATAACGGTGCACTAAGGTTGCCTGTTCGGAATCGCTATCTGGATACGATCTCTATCCTTACGGCCAGTTCTCTCTCTAAGTGGTCGAGAAGCGCCCTCACCTCTTCCCTGAGATGAGGAGACGGAAAGATCTCCATTGTGGCCTTCTTGGGCTCTACCACCCTGCAGACCGCGAGATGCTCGTATCCCTCTATTATGGCCACAACCATTGCAAGGGCAGATCTTGGCACCTGAACCACTATTGGTGCATCGTCGAAAGATTCGCGGCGATCTTTAGGGTTCACTTGCCAATCCATTCATTGAACAACCTTTGGTGCTCTAACTCGTCTAATCGGCATTTCTTGTAGAAACCGGCCTCTTCGCGCATAGACATGGCATGGTAGAGGATTATGGCAGCAGCCACTGAGATGTTGAAACTCTGCACAAAACCCTTCATGGGAATAAAGATGGCCTCGTCGGCGAGCTCCAGGGCATTTTGAGACACTCCCTCACCCTCGTTTCCGAAGACCACCGCACAGGGCACCTTGTAGTCACACTCCCTGAAATCCACGGCACTGGGCGAGATGGCAGTAACATACACCCTCATCCCTTTGGACTTGAGCACTTGAAAGGCGGTCTCTATTGAATCGTGAAAGTGTATATCTATCCACTGCTCGGCGCTCTTGCTTATCCCCCTTGAAAATCCCGCGCACCTGCCCTGGGTCACCACGTGAACGTGTTGAACTCCCACTGCATCGCAGGTGCGGAACACCGCACTCATGTTGTGGGGATTCTTAACGTTCTCAAGAACCACCCTGAAATCAGGCTGTCGGGAGGCCAACACCTCTCTTATCCTTTTCAGGCGCCTCTCTGTCACCGTCACCTCCACGCCAAGGTCAGCATCCGGCCAGCCCTTTCCCCTTCCCTGCGGTACGAGGGGAACCGGTGGTGGCAACATGTGCAAAGCCCGCAGTCCATAACATCTCTCACCCCTGAATCAAAAAGTATCTCTTCAACGGCCGTGGGAATGTCGAACCACAACCTACCATCCCTGAGGTACCAAGTATCCTCCATGAGCGGATAGGCCTCTCTCACACTCTCCTGAAAGGCCGCATCCACCTGGTAGCAGCATCCCCTGATACAAGGGCCGAGCATGGCACTCACCTCACCTGTATCCTCGAAGATGCCCACCCCCCTCTCCACTATTCCAGCCACCATTCCCCTCCATCCCACGTGTAGCAGCACCACCTTGGTGGGGTCCACCAGCAACAGGGGCAGACAATCGGCTGTGAGGACCCCCAGCAGCTCATGCTGGCTGGTGAAGAGCCCGTCTCCCTTGCGGGAAAAAGAAGGACCAACGGAAGAGGCATCAAGTACCTGGTCTCCATGCACCTGTTGTAGCATCACAGGCCTTTTGCCGGTGATGCCAAGGGCCACATAGTTAACCACCCCAGGATCTCTCTGGAAAACCTGGGGTTCTACAAGGTGAACCAGGTTCACCCTCTGAATGGGCCATCTCAAGAAGTGGGCATCGCCCACCCTTTCTTCCACCAGCTTCACCTTCTTCAACGCACACCGGCCGCCTTCAGAATAGAGAGCGCCTCTCTCACCATTGCAAAGCACCCGCACACCACCACTGGCGCTTCGCAGTGAAGCAGAATATTCGCCATCTCCTCTTTACCACAAACCCTCAGGTCAAAACTGTTAAGCAGTCTCCCAGCCTCAAGGGCCCTCTCCTCTCCACTCAACTCCACGAATAGCAAGCTTTCGCAGCCGAAGGCAGAGACGAGTAGCCTCGTGATACCCCTCCAATCCTTGTCCTTCAACAACGAAAAGAGCACCAAGGGATCGTTACCCTTTAGTACCTTTAGCAGGGAGCGGCAAAGGGACTCCATGCCCTGGGGATTGTGTGCCACGTCGAGGATACGGGGCCATCCGCCAACCATCACCACCTCTCCCCTGCCCTCCATACGGA
>CAZQJB010000130.1:0-4372 GCA_964593115.1 uncultured Aquificales bacterium | reverse complement strand
TTGTCACTGAAAGAGATTATGGAAAAGGTGGCCTCTTAGGGTGCCGTGAGCAGACGCACAGGATTCGTATTGTTCGACTTCTGGGAGACCATATTCGGTTTCTTGAGCGAAGAGTCTTTGGAAACCGTGAGAAGCGAGAGGATCTCCCTCTTCGCCCAGAAGATGGGCGTCAACGAGGCAGAGGTGGAGCGCGCCTTCGTCGAGTCAGTGGCGAGGCTCGACACATGGAGAAAGGCCACCGGTCTCGAGTTCACAGTAGAGGAACTGGTGATGGAGATGCTCTGCCGCCTTAAGTTGGGCACCACCCTTCTGCCCACGCTTTCACGGCTCTACATTGATGTGGTGTTCAACCACCTTCCCGGCCCCCTGGAAGGGGCAGGAGAGGTGCTGGAAGAGCTCAGGAGCAAGGAGATAGCCACCGCCATAGTCTCGAACACCATTCACGGGCCCATCGAGAGAAGGCTATTAAGGCTCTACCATTTCGAGGGGCTCTTCTCTGCCCTGGTCTTCTCAAGCGAGGTGGGCCTGAGAAAGCCACGACCCGAGATATTCCAGGCCGCCATGGACATCCTGGGTGCAGACCCAAAACTCACCGTTCACGTGGGGGACAACGTGGAGGCAGATGTCAATGGAGCCCTAAGGGCAGGGATCCGGGCCATCCACCTGGACCACGGCGGCGAGGTGCACCTGGACCACACAAAGGTGGTCCAGGTAAGGTGCCTACGAGAGGTCCCAGAGGCTATCTGAATACACCTCTACAGGTTGAAACAGACCAGCTTTATCTCGGTCATCTCCTCGATGGCAAAAGAGGGGCCCTCCCTTCCCATGCCGCTCTCCTTCATGCCACCGTAGGGCATCAGGTCAACCCTGAAGGTGGGAACCTCGTTCACCATAACCCCACCGGCATCTATCTCTCGCACCGCCTTCAGGGCGTAAGAGATGTTAGAGGTGTAGATTCCACCCTGAAGGCCGTAGGGAGAGTCGTTCACCATATCGATGGCCTCTTCTATTGTATCGTAAGGATTTATCAGCACCACGGGGCCAAAGGCCTCTCCCTGGAACAGCCTGACGTTGGTGGGGCAGTTGGTGACCACGGCGGGCCTGAAAAGGGCACCGTCAACATCGCCCCCGGTCACCAAGGTGGCACCGGACTTCACCGCCTCGTCCACCCACTCGAGCACCCTTTGGGCCTCGCTGGATGTGATCATGGGGCCCACGTTGGTATCTTCGCTTAGCTGATCCCCCACCTTCAGAGATTCTGCCTTGGCCACAAACCTCTCAACGAATGAGTCAAACACCTGCCTTTGGGCAAATATGCGCTGTACCGAGATACATACCTGGCCCGCCAGGGCGTAGGCACCACCACAGCACCTGCTAACGGCGGCATCGAGGTCGGCGTCTTCACACACCACCACAGCCGAGTTGGAGCCCAGCTCCATGGTGGTCTTCTTGAATCCTGCCTTCTGCATTATGGCCTTGCCCACGTCCCTGCTCCCCGTGAAGGTTACCATCTTCACCTTGGGATGCCTGACCAGGCTGTCGCCCACCTCTCCTCCCGGTCCCGTAACCACGTTGAAGGCCTTGGGGGGCACCCCAGCCTCCCAGAATAGCTCTCCCAGCATCAGGCTGCTCAAAGGCGTCACCGTGGCGGGCTTCAGCACCACAGAGTTGCCGGCGGCCAGGGCAGGTGCCACCTTGTGCATTCCGAGATTCAGCGGGAAATTGAAGGGTGTTATGGCAGCTATCACCCCCAGGGGAACCCGGCAATAGAAACCCATCTTTCCCCCTCCGGTAGGGGCCCCGTCAAACCTCACCTCTTCCCCTGTGAGCCTCTTGGCCTCCTCGGCAGAGAGGGTGAGGGTCTGGATCGCCCTGGCGGTCTCGCCCCTTGCCTCGGCTATGGTCTTACCAACCTCTTTGGCCAACACCACCGAAAAATCCTCGCTTCTCTCGTTTAGCAGCCGGGCCGCCTTTGAGAGCACCTCGTACCTCTGGTAGGCGGTAAGGGAATACCACTCCTTTTGACCCTCCACCGCTGCCTCTACGGCGTCGTCCACATCCTTTGAGGTTCCCTTGGCAATGGTACCCACAACGCTACCGTCGTAGGGATTGTGAACCTCTATCTCTCCCTCTCCCTTTCTCTTCTCTCCAGCAACGAGCATGGCTACACCTCCCCTTGGTACTTTTCGGGCTGTTGGAAACAGTACATCATTCGCGGGGATTTCACAAAGGGTCATCTGCCCAGAATCATCATGTGAATCACGGCGCCTACAAGCCAGATTAGCGAGGCAACGGCCATAGCAAGGCCAAAAGAGGAGGACCTCTTGAGCACCAGTACCAGGGCAATGAAGAAAAGGGAGGTAGGAATCAGCGCCCAGAGGACAGCAGTGGAGAACGCCTGTATCCTGGCCACGTCCCTGCTGTCCACGTAGATCCACATTATCACAAGCAGGGTGGTGAGGGGCATGGCAGCTATCAGCCCAGAGAGTACCGGATGTCTCTTTGCAAGCTCGCTCAAGGCAACCACTATACCTGCAGACAAGAAGCCCTTTAGGAGTATGTTCATACAACTAATTCTAACCTATGCCGCGGTTCCGGTCAATGCAGATTCATGCAACTGTAGAATGCGGCCTTCTGCCGAATCGCTCTTCACAACCTGCTCCACCAAAGGTATAAACCAATAGTGGGGAGCAGGAGGCGGAACAAGTCTCCACGGTGAGAAACCCGCATTCTGGGAAGACCAGAGAGAGTAAAGAGTAACAAGAGAACGAAGCTGCAAACTCAAAAGAATGAGACAACATCTCTTAACGAAGGGGGTACCAAGGTATGGGAAACATGTTGGAGAAGCTGGAGCGCCATGCCCTGGCGGCCAAGATCCTATCTATCTCGGTGGTGACCTGCGCAATATTCGTGGTGGGGATATACCTGTATATCATCCCCCAGGTGGAATCCCGGTTCGTGGATGACACCGAAAAACGGGTAAAAGCAGCGGTGGAGGTGGCTTATCAGCACCTTGAGTCCACCTATAGGCTCACCAGGGGAATGTCCGAGGAGAAAGCAAAGAGCATAGCGGCCAAAACCTTGGAAAAGATGAGGTACGACGGCAACAAGTATTTCTGGATAAATGACATGAACTGTAACATGGTAATGCACCCCATAAAACCCTCCATGAACGGCAAGAACTTCAGCGAGCTCAAGGACCCCACGGGAAAGCCCTTCTTCAGAGAGTTCGTGGAGGTATGCCGGAAAAGAGGGGGCGGCTTTGTGAGATACCTATGGCCAAAGCCCGGAATGGAGAAACCAATCGAGAAGATCTCTTACGTTAAGCCCTTCAAACCCTGGGGATGGGTGATAGGCTCTGGCATGTACATAGACGACGTGAAGATGGAACTACATTCACTGCTCTGGAAATCCACCGCTGTCACGGGCACGGCGGCGCTGATAAGCCTGCTGATGGGTATGATACTATCCTTGCAGATAGGCCGCCGCACCGAGAAGATAGCAAAGATCGCCAAGGCGATAGCAGAAGGCAACTTAAAACAAGAAATAGAGGTGAAGGGCAAGGACAGCATAGCCCGTATGGCCTCTGCCCTTAGGGATATGATAAACGGGGTGGTAGGCGAGGCCGTATCTATCAAGGAGTCGTTTCAAAACCCCTTCTTCACAGCCAATAAGGACCTGGTCATAACCTTCGCAAACAAGGCATCAAGGGCCAAGGTGGGCAAGCACGCCAAGGATGCCCTTGCCCCAGAGATGTACGAGACCGTGGTGAAGGTGCTCGAGACCGGAAAAACCATTAAGAGCGAGGTGGTGGTGGGAAGGGGTAAGAGGCAGGCGGTGTTTCTGGGTTTAACCGGCCCCCTCCACGACCTGCACGGTAACATCATCGGGGTTGTGAGCAGCGGCATGGACATCACCGAGCAGAAACTGGCCCAAGAGACTATAGAGAAAAATCAAAGGTTGATGAAGAGCGTAGCCTCCGAGGTCCACGACATAGCAAACCAGGTAGCCTCTGCATCCGAAGAGCTCTCATCCACCATGAGGGAGATGGCAGACGGCGCAGAGATGCAGTCGCAACAGGCCAATCAGATCGCGGCGGCCATAGAGGAGATGAGCGCCACAATAATGGAGATCGCCAAGAACGCCCAGGAGGCGGCACAGACCACGAACACTGCCAAGGAGAAGGCCTCTCAGGGCGGGGAGGTGGTGCAGAGATCAATGGCCAGCATAAACAGGACGGCAGAGGCCTCAAGGCAGGTAACAGAATCGGTGGACGAACTGGCGGGGCACAGCAGAGAGATAGGGAAGGTGATAGAGGTGATCAGCGAGATTGCCAGCCAGACCAATCTGCTGGCCCTGAACGCAACCATAG
>CAZQJB010000129.1:0-4387 GCA_964593115.1 uncultured Aquificales bacterium | reverse complement strand
GCGGAGGCACTTTTATTATCGATGGGTGAAGCATACAGCTCCCATGGCGGTGTGATCGGCGCGTTTGGTCGCGAGTTTGCCAAGACCTGCAAACTCGACATGAAGTTCCATCGATGGCTAATCGATGCCCAGGATGTTAGAAATGTAGGCGATTATGGAGTGGGTGTTGAGGTGTCGAAGGATCAAGTGAATGAAATGATTGGACAAGCCGCCGAATTCATCCGAGCAGGCCGTGATCACCTCGAAAAGCAAGGGGAGACAACATGAGCAATGAGCATTTGTACCAGTGGTGTTGTTTCTCTATGTTCTGCTCGTCCAGAAACCTGGGACCACTTCAGTGACCGGGGGAGACGAGGACGCCACCTCGCACCGGGGCCCCGGTGAATCGAGGTTCAAGGCGCCTTCTTACAGGTGTATTCCCCTGTTTTCAGCGTAGCCTCGTTTCCCCCGATGCCGGGTTCGTACCCATCATACTACCCGCTTATGCTGGTGCTTCCCCCAAACAACAGCTCTAACACCCTTTGGGCCTGGATGTTCGACTGGGCCAGCATGGCGGTTGAGCTTTCTTGTTTTATCTGGTTAAGCGTGAGGTTTATCAGCTCTTCAGGGTAGTCGGCGTTCTCGACGGTGCCCAGGGCCTCGGTGGCGGTCAGCTCGGCGTTGTTTGTGTATCCCCCGGCGTAGGTTAGCCGGTTCTGGTATGCCCCCAGCCTGCTCGCCTCGTCTGTCACCTTCTGGATCGCCTCGTCAATGGTGTTTATGGCCTTCTCTGCCCCACCTGTTTCGGTAACATCGAAGGTGTAGTTGCCCTCTATGTCCTTCAACCCCAGGGTGAGGGAGTCGGTCCTGAGTATGTAGAAGGGAAATGTCTGGTTGGCGTTTGGTCCCACGTGAAGGGTCTGGCTCGAATCGCGCACGCTTATGCTCACCGAGCTGTCGTCCATGCCCTCTTTGAGACCAATCACCAGGTTGTCTGCCACCCCTTGAAAGGTGTTGCTGCTTTGGGGCCCGAACTTTTGGCCGTTGGCGTAGAAAGAGGCGTCTGTTCCCGTTCCGCTAACGGCGTGAACCCCCATGACTACGGCCAGGTTGCCCGAGGTGGCCCTGACGCTCACCGTGTGGTCGCTTCCCGTCTCGTCGGCCCTCAGGGTGAGCAGAGAGCTTCCCCCAGAGAAGTAGGCGGTCAGGTCTGCACCTGCCACGCTGTTTATGCGGTCTTTCAGCTCTTCGATGGTGTCTGTCTGGTTCCAGGTCACCGTGTAGCTGCTTGTGCCCACGGCGATGGATATTGTGCCCTGGGATGTGAGGTTAGAGTACTCCTTGAAGGTGAAGGTCCACTGGTCGCCCTTGCCGGGAGAGCCGGTGAACCCGCTTTGGGTCACGTTTGACGATAGGGTGAACTTGCTGCCCCCCAGCTCAGAAGATGAGTACGAGACAAACTGCTCCCCGTTGGCCACCCAGGGCCCCTGGGCCTCTCCCTGGCTGTCCAGCACCCGGTAAGAGAGCTGGTTGTTCACCCAATCGAACTCTACGGTGAAGGTGTCGTTCAGCACCGCGGTGTCAGAGAGGTCGTCTAAGGTGATGGTGGCAGAGGAGGCGCGGTTGCCCTCTTGGGCCTTGTTGTTCGAGGGGTTGGTGTCGGCGTGCCATATGCCCTTGTACCCGCTCTCTATTGTCGAGCTTCCGCTGTTTATGGTGATGGTGGCTCCGCTGTTGTTGGGGTCGGTGAAGGCGCTGCCAAAGGTTCCCGTGCCCACGGTGGCCCCTGACGAGGCGTAGTAAACCACGAAGTCGTAGCTGGAGTTGTCTGGGGTGAAGATGATGTCGTAGTCGGCGTTGAAGGTGGCGGCGGTGGTGGCAACGTTGAAGGTGGCGGCGCCCTTGTTGGCGGTGGCGTCGTCTGAGTTGGTTAGGGCGGTGGGCATCTTGTTCGAGATGGTGGCGCTGGTCTGCACCTTTGACCTGGTGGCGGCGGTGACGCTGGTGAGCAGCAGCGAGGTGTCGTTCACCTCTCCCGTTGCGTAGGCCACCACGTCGGGGGAGGATACGTCTATCTGGGCCACGGCGTCTCCGTTCAACAGCCTCTTTGTGTTGAACTCGGTCTGGCTCGATATGCGGTCTATGTCTTGCACCAGCGATTCCATCTCGCTCTGTATGTCCTGCAGGTCGCTGCTGGTGAGGGTGCCCACGTTGCCCGCCTCTACGGCCAGGGAGCGCATCTGCTGCAGCAGGGTGCTCATTGAGTCGAGTCCCGACAACGCGTCGCTGGCGGTCTGGATAAGGTCGTTTCCGGTCTCGATGTTCGTGTATGCCTGGTTGAGCCCCTTCACCTGCGAGGTCATCCTGGCGATGTAGCCCACCGTTCCAGGATCGTCTGCGGCGGAGTTCACCCTTTTGCCCGTGGATAGCCTCTCGATGCTCCTGTTGAGTGCCTCGGTGGCGGTGTCCAGTGCGCTCTTGGCGTAGAGTGCACCAAAGTTGGTGTTTATGCTCAGCATGGTTTACCCCCTACATCCCACGTCCGTGTAGGGGATTTAGGCGTCCTTGCAACACTCTTTATCGGAGCCAGTGGCAGGTGCTTGAGGGTGGCTTTCGCGTCCTCAGTTTCAGGTGCCCTCCCTCAATCCCTTGGAGGCCACCTGGGACCCAGGGTTCTGGGCATAAAAAAGGGGGGACCATTGACGGTCCCCCTAAAGGGGAAGGGGCAGGTATCTGCATAATAGATACATCCCACCCTCTTGGATTGCAAGGGGATGAGCAGAAAAATTTTCAAAAAATATCTATATCTTGTTTTGTTGCTGCCCTGCCCCTTGAATATATGGTGTTTCGTGCCGTGGCTTAGGTTTTTGTTCTGGCCGTGTATTCTGCTCCACCTTGAGCGGTGTGGATGGCCGCTTTCCACTGGACCCCAAAAGGGTTACTCTTTACCACGATCCCCCGTTGGCCGGTAGATGGGGATTGCAGACCACCGGGATGCAGTGGAGGATAGCTTTGCCCGAGGAACCCTTCGAGATGTTGAAAGGCCACCTGCTGGGGCTTCAGCGCCCTGGAAGGTACATCGACCACGAGATGAACGCCCTGCATCTTCCCTGGGAGGACGCCAGGGTGAGGGTGGTTCTTCTGTTTCCCGACGCCTACGAACTGGGCATGTCGAACCTGGGTTTCCAGATTCTCTACCACGCCCTGGGGAGGACGCCAGGGGTGATGGTTGACAGGGCCTACCTTCCCTGGCCCGACGCACAGGACCTCATGCTCGAGAGGGATATCCCCCTTTTTGCCCATGAGAGCAGGCGCCCGGTATCTCTCTTCGACCTTGTTGGCATCACCCTGCAGACCGAGCTGGCCTTCACCAACGTGCTCTGCTCACTCAGGCTCTCAAGGATACCCCTGTTGGCCAGCGAGAGGGAGGACCACCATCCCCTGATTATTGGCGGCGGGCCCTGTGCCCTGAACCCTGCCCCCTGGGGCCCCGTCTTTGATGCCCTCTTCATGGGCGAGGCAGACCAGGCCATTGTTGAGGTGGCGCAGGTGGTGGCCGAGACCAGGGGCGAGCCAAGGGAGACGAGACTGAGGGAGCTGGGCAGGGTGGAGGGCATCTTTCTGCCTGCCTTCCCCCGTCCCGTGAAGAGAAGGGTGGTCTCTGTGGACGGGCTTTGCCATCCCAGGGCCTTTCTCGTCTCTCACACCGAGGTGTCTCACCAGCGGCTGCCCGTGGAGATAATGAGGGGATGCGACAGGGGGTGCCGGTTCTGCCACGCGGGGTTCACCACCAGGCCGGTCAGGGAGAGACCTGCCTACCAGGTGCTTAGGATCGCCAGGGAGGCGGTTGAGGCCACGGGCCACGACACCATCTCTCTTCTCTCGCTCTCCACCTCTGACCACTCTCAGGTGGTTGAGTTGATCCATGGACTTGTGCCCCTGCTAAGGGAGAGGCGGGTCACCCTCTCTCTTCCATCCATCAGGGCCGGCTCACTCTCCCCCCACCTGGTGGAGGCCATGAAGGGACTGCGCCGCTCGGGGTTCACCATTGCCCCAGAGGCGGGCAGCCAGAGGCTGAGACAGGTGATCAACAAGGGAATAACCCGGGACCAGGTGGTGGAGACCGCCAGGGTGGCCTTCGAGAACGGGTGGGAGCTGGTGAAGCTATACTTCATGATGGGTTTGCCCACAGAGAACGATGACGACCTGCGCGCGATGGCAGACCTTGCCAGGGAGGTGCTCTCTATTGCTAAGAGGCACGGTAAGCGAAAGGGGGTTCATCTCAGCGTGGCCCCCTTCGTGCCCAAGCCCCACACCCCCTTTCAGTGGGAGCCCCAGGCCTCCCTTGGGGAGTTGGAGGAGAAGGCCCGGCTTATCCGGCGGTTGATGCCCAGGGGCAGGGGGTTCA
>CAZQJB010000128.1:0-4395 GCA_964593115.1 uncultured Aquificales bacterium | reverse complement strand
CCTCAACCCGAGCTCCCGGGCCTCGCCAACCAGCGCCTCCACCTCGCCTGCAACAGTGGTATCGCCGGCCTTCACCGCATGCCTGCATGCCCATCGCGCCAGGGCCTCTCTTCTCTCTTCTTCTCCCTTGAGTTCCAGTGTTTTTCTGAAGGCCTCCTCTGCGTGCCCCCTTGCCCAGGTGGGCACCGCCTTCAGGCTCACCTTACCATGGTGGATTTCGAAACTGAAGCCCAGAGAGTTTAACATATCCATGTTGGCCTCGGCAGCCTCCACCTCTTCTGCAGATAGCTTCACCTGCAGGGGGGTTAGCAGGGCTACCGGTGGCCTATTATCCTTTACGATCTCTTCGTAGAGCATTCTTTCATGGCAGGCGTGCTTGTCCACCACAATTAGCTTCCTATCTGGTGTCTCCATCACCAGGTAAACCCCTTCTACCTCGCCGAGGTAGGCCCAACTATCCGTGTTAGATGGCTCAAGCAGCTTGCCCTGTTCAGAGAGCGCCTGCCCCGTACTCATCGAAGGGACACCTGTGTATCCCCTGTCCAGCGTGGTGGTTTTGCACCTTTCTCCCATTACTGCAGGTCCGCCACCTGTATCCCCCTGCTGGTATTGGTGCCTGCCCTCGGCGATCTGGACTGGGCTATCGCTTGTCCATGCCTGCTCTGCAGGTTGACAGGATTTTCCCGATAATGCCTTTTTCAGGGCGTTCACCACAGCCCTGAACACCAGTTGGCCGTTTCTGAAGCGCACCTCCCTCTTGGTGGGATGCACGTTCACGTCCACCTCCCGAGGGGGAAGGGTGATGAGCAGTAGCAGGCCGGGATACTCTCCCCTGGGCATAAGGCCCCCCATTGCCTCCCTCACCGCTGCCGATAGCACGGCGTCTTGAACGGGATGACCGTTGACCGAGAAGACCATCTTTGCCCGGCTTTTGAAGAATGTTCCGGGTTCGGTAACAAAACCCCTCACCTCTATTCCGGGGGCCTTGAACTCCACCGGTACGAGGTGGTCTTGGTCTATCTCCCAGTGCGACGACACCCTCTCTTCCCAGGGCATTGGGGGATAGGTGAAGATCTCGCGGTCGTCGTTCACCAGTGAGACCCCCAGGCTGGGCCTGCTCAACAGGTACCATTCCACCACCTTGACCACGTGGCCCAGCTCGGTGTTGTCGCTTCTAAGGAACCTGCGCCTGGCAGGCAGGTTGAAGAAGAGGTCCCTCACCTCCACGGTGGTGCCCCGTTGTCTGGCTGCCTCTTGCACGTCAACCACCTCGCCGTTCTCTACCCATATCCTCACCCCCACAGACTGGTCCTCTCTCCTGGTTGTGAGTGAGAACCTCGAGACCGAGGAGATGGCAAATAGTGCCTCTCCCCTGAACCCCAGGGTGGTGAGCCGGTCCAGGTCGTCTAAGCTGAATAGCTTGCTGGTTGTGTGACGCTGCACCGCAATCAGTGCCTCTTGGCCATCCATGCCCTCTCCGTCGTCGGCCACCTTCACCAGGCTCTTGCCCCCTGACTCGGTGGTTATCTCAACCAATGTGGCCTTTGCGTCTATGGAGTTCTCCACCAGCTCCTTAACCACCGAGGCGGGGCGCTCAACCACCTCTCCTGCGGCTATGCGGGCGGCAACCTCTTCTGGCAGGGGCCGTATTCGAGGGACACCGCTCACGGTCTCTCTATCTCCTCAACCTGTATCCTCATGTAGGCCCGGCAGTCTTTGCAACCTTTCTTTTCCAGACGCACCTCGATGAAGATGGGGTGGGAAAAGGGCTCATCTTCGTACTGTAGCATCTTTATCTTCATCATCACATTGTTAGGGGTTGTCACGGTGAGCTCGCCGCCCTTTTCTGCACCTGGCCCTGCCTCTCCTGATAGCAGGGCCGGGAGTCTCGAGAAGAGCTCTCTGGGCAGGCTTTTCCATGCCTTGGTGTCTCCCAGGTCTTTCATTCCCGCCTTGCAAGGTAAGTGGTGGTCGTTGGTCACCTTTGTGCACCCAATCAGGGTACCAACAGAGGAGTAGAGGGTTAGCCTGTATTCCCTCTCTCCCCGGGCGCTCACCTCCCACATGCCCCTGTGGCTCGATTTACTGTCCCTCACCAGAAAGGAGCCAAAGGCAGTGTATGGAAAGATCACCCTTCTCTCTCCCTGGGGCTTCACGAAGGAGGGGGCACAGGCGGTGAGCAGCAGCAGGGTCAATCCCCAGGCGATACCCCGGCCTTTTCTGCTCCTTTCACGATAAACTCTGTCTCCCACTGGTTGAGATCCTCTCTCTCCTTCTTCATAAGTTCAAGGGCCTTCTTGTAAACTCTCTTGGCCTTCTCTTTCTTTCCCAGGTCGTAGAGGATGCTGCCCCAGTGGGCATAGATAAGGGCGTTTTCGTCGGTGTTCTCTATGGCCTTCTCTTGTAGCTTCTCCGCCTTCTTCAGGTCTCCCAGCCTGTAGTAGCCCCATGCCAGGCTGTCCAGGTAGTACCCGTTGTCGGGTTTCTTCTTCAGGGCCTTCTTAACCAGCGATATACCCTTTTTCACGTTCATGCCGTGGTCGATGAGCAGGTACCCCAGGTAGTTGAGCACCGATGGGTCGTCGGGGTTCTTCTTTACCGCCTCCTCCAGGGACGAGGCCGCCTCTTTCCACCTTCCGGCCCTCTCGTAGTAGGCCCCCAGGTAGTAGAGACAGTCGGCGGAGGGATCTATGCTGCACGAGATCTTTGCCGCGGCTATGGCCTTTTTCCATGCCTTTTGCTGGGCGTAGGCCCTTGCCAGCATCAGGTTCAGCAGGGCGCTCTTGGGGTTTCTGGCCACGCCTCTCTTCCGGGCCTCTATTGCGAGTCTGTCTTTCTTCAGGCCCGAGAAGAAGCCTGCTGCCTCTGCGTACGCGGCCTCCAGCTTCTCCTTGTTGGTCTCTTTTATGCTCGACTCTACCCTTTCGGCCTCTGCATCTCTCTTCAAGGAGTGGAGCAAGGTGGCCTTTAGCACCTTGAGCATAGCTTGACGGTCTTTCTCTTCCTTAATCAGGGCGTCGATGAACTTGACGGCATCTTTGTGGTTGTTGCCCTTGATCACATCTGCCAGCAGTCTCATGCCTATCTGGATGTGTGAATAGTGGGCCCCGTAGAGCCTGTTGTAGTATTTGAGGGCCTTGGCAAACTGGTTGTTCTCGAAGTAGAGCTCGCCCAGCATACCCATCACGTCCACCGACTGGGGGGCCTTGTCCAGCAGCCTCTCGAGCACCGCTATGGCCTTCTTGTCCTGGTTGTTCAAGGTGTAGAGGGTTGCCAACACCCTGTAGGTGTTGAGGTTGTCCGGGTCTTTCTTCAGCGACTTCTTTGCGTAGTAGATGGCCTTTTTGTAATCCTTGAGCGCCCCGTATATCTTGGCCCTGTAGAACAGGGTCTCGGCGTTCTCTCCCAAGGCCTTGGCCCACTTTTCGACTATTCTCTCCGCGGCCTTGTAGTCGCCGTTTGAGATGGCGATGTTAACCGCCCGCCGGTATGCCTTTGGGCTTTTCGAGTTTAGCTGGCTCGCCCTGTCAAAGGCCTTGAAGGCCTCGGTCTTGTTGCCGTTCTTCCAGGCGGTCTCACCGTAGAGCACCCAAAGCTCGGGGTCGTTGGGAAATAGGTGAACCGCCGTAGAGATGGTCTGCATGGCCTTGTCGTAGAGCTCGTACTCTAACTCGGTGTTAACTATCTCTTTGAAGAGTATTGGCTCTGGATCCACAGATACGGCCTTCTTCAACAGGTCAAGGGCCTCTCTGGCGTTGTTGTCCCAGTCTTTCACCAGTTGGGCCTTGATGTAGCAGTAGTATGGGTCAACCTTTGGGGCGGCCCCTGCTACCGTTGCCGAGAACATAAGGCATATCGCCAGTACCCACGGGAGCGACCTCATGTCAGTAACCCCCTGAGCTCCCTCTGCCTTTTAAAGACGTACCTCACCACCTTCTCTCTCTCCTTCTCGTCTATCTTCAAAAACTCCATTCCGTAGCCCCACAGCTTGCGCTCGGGGTTGGCAAGGGACTTTCTCACCACCCTGGTCGCCACCTCTTTCAGGCTGAATTCGCCTGCCACCGATAGGTTAAGCAACACCACCTCTCCCTTCTCGATCTCTGGCTTGGTCACTGCATAGATACCTCCGCCCGAGATGTCCAGGGCCGTACCCGCGATCCTGGCCTCTTCTGGCGGCACCGAGAGGTCTTTTATCCACTTGGTCTCCCCGGTATCGAGATAGATCTCCGTTGCCTTGAATGCGTGAAACGGCAGGTGAACCGGCACCCTGTAGTACTTTCTGAGCTCCACCTTGAATATGTTGGTGGGGGTGTTGAGCCTCAACATGGGAAGGGGCTCTTTCACAGGCCCCTCCACCTCTGCCAGGAAACCTATGCGTCCCAGTCGAGCTATGAG
>CAZQJB010000127.1:0-4413 GCA_964593115.1 uncultured Aquificales bacterium | reverse complement strand
CAATCCTGCTGGCCCTTAACGCCACCATCGAGGCCGCCTTTGCTAGGGAAGCCGGCAAGGGTTTCGCCGTGGTGGCATCAGAAGTGAAAGACCTGGCCCGTCAGACCGCCCAGGCAACCCAGGATATCACAGAGAAGATAGAGGGTATCCAGGCCCAGACCAGATCGGCGGCAGAGGCAATGAAGTCGATAGTGGACATCATCAGCGAGATAAACGAGACATTCTCGATGATCGTCTCATTGGTGGACACCCAGGTGGATACCGCCCGCGAGGTGACCAGCAGGGTGAAAGAGTCTGCAGACCAGACCGACGAGATCGCCGGGGCGATAGACAACGTCTCTTCACAGGCGGAAGAGGTGAAGACCAACCTGAGCGAGATGAACATAGGCCTGAACGAGATCGCCAAGCAGACCTCAGAGCTGTCGAGAAAGGCAGACGATATATCCTCGAGCATACAGGTGATGAAAGGCGTGGTGGAGACCGTTAAGGAAGAGGCAGTGGACCTGACAGGCCAGTCAAAGGAGGTGATCTCTGCCTCTGGAGAGCTGAAAGGCCTGGTGAAACAGTTCAAGATCAAGGAGTAGATTTTCGAGAGGCACTGGTGTGGGGCCCTGCGGGGCCCCTTCTTCGTGTGGAGGGAAACTCAGGGCCGGCAGCCGTCTTTTATGCCCTTTACCAGCTCTTCCCTGGTGACCAGGGCCACCACGTGGCATCCGTGCCCCTCTATTATCTCCCTGCCCCCCTCTTGGCGATCCACCAGGGCCACCACACCGGCAATATCAAGACCAAACCCCTCTGCCGCATCTATGGCCCTCAGGGTAGAACCACCTGTGGTTATCACGTCTTCCAGTATAGCCACCCGGTCTCCAGGCGATACTGGGCCCTCAACCATCTTGCCCGTACCGTGGTCCTTTGCCTCTTTTCTCACCACGAAGGCGTTCACACCCTCACCCTCTATGCTGGATGCATAAGCGGTGGCGTAGGCAATGGCATCGTCACCAAGGTTGAGCCCCCATTCCGCAACCACCCCCCACTCACGCACCATGTTTAGCAACAAAACACCGACCACCGAGAGCCCCTGGGGACTCATTGTGACGGGCTTGCAATCCACATAGTAGTTGCTGAGCCGGCCAGACGCCAGCTTGAAAACGGGTTCTTCGCTGTACTTGAAAGACCTCTCCACAAGCAGGTCTATGAGCTTTTTCTTAATGTGCCTCATCTCTGCTACATCACTTCTCTTCCATGCTCAGGTAAAAGGTTAGTATGTCGAGTTCCGTGCCCATGTCCACGTCTCTAACAGTCATGCCCTCGGGCACAGACACCTTTGTTGGAACAAAGTTCAACACCCCCTTAACCTTTGCCCTGGCAAGGCGATCTATCACCTCTTGAACGCTCGACTGGTGAACGGAGACTATGGCTATCTTTAGCCCCTTATCCAGAATAACCCTCTCCATCTCGTCTGCATGGTAAAGGGTGCAGCCCTCTGGCATCTCTTTGTCGCTCAGGTCTATGTCGAAGGCAGCAGTGATTCTGAAACCGTGGCGTTGAAAACCCTTGTACCTCAAAAGGGCATTACCGAGGTTGCCCACGCCCACCAGGGCCACCTCGTAGGGGTGGTTTACACCCATCACCTCTTTGATGTTGTTTTTTAACTCGCTAACGTAGTACCCTACCCCCCTGGTGCCGAACTCACCGAAGTAGGCAAGGTCTTTACGTATCTGGGCGGGATTGATTCCAGACCTCCTTCCCAGTTCAGCGGAAGATACGACCGATAACCCCTCTGCCTCCATCTCGTTTAGACACCTGAGATAAAGCGAGAGTCTTCCTATGGTGACCTCTGGAATCTTCACCCTCATGGCAACTCCTTCAAATGCCTGTGTTCACTTTCACATAAACTCATAAATCGATGGGGGGCGCAATGCCCCCCATCGCTGGTAGCAAACCCTTACGGATTTAGCCCATAATCAGGTGGACTGCCTTGAATGGGTCGGCAAAGAGGATAATCAGGGCCACAACGAGAGAGTATATGGTGAGGGCCTCGATCATTGCCAGACCGATAATCATAACCACCGTGAGCTTTCCTGAAGCCTCAGGGTTACGTGCAATACCATGCATGGCCGCGTTCACAGCCATACCCTGACCCACACCGCAGAAACCTGCTGCAATACCCAGACCTATACCAGCGGCGATAGCAGCGTACTTCAACATCCCCAGAGCCGCTATCTTCAGGTCAAGTCCCGCAGCGGCCTCAGCGGCCATAGCAGGTGACACGAGAACCAGTACAGCTACAGAAGCCAGAACCCCGTAAACAACCTTTCTCAACGTCTATCCCTCCTTTCCCTATTTGGGGTTATTGCGCGTTTACGAACTATATCTCAATGCTCCTCGTCCTCCACCGCCAAGGCGATGTACACGATGGAGAGCAGTGTGAACACCAATGCCTGTATCAACCCAAAGAATATGGACATGAAAAGAACGGGAACGGGAACAAGCAGGGGAACCAAGGTGAAGAGCACCATGAAGAGGTTCTCTTCTCCAAAGATGTTACCAAAAAGACGAATGGAGAGAGATAAGATCCTTGCAAAGTGGCCTATGGTTTCGAGTACGAATATCAACGGCGAAAGCCACCAGACCGGCCCGCCGAAGTGCTTGAAATACTTGAGAACCCCATGCTTCCTGATACCCACGAAGTGGTAGTAGAAGAAGACCACTATGGCAGGGGCTATGGTGGTGTTCCAGTTGCTGGTGGGGGCCGTAAAACCAGGAACCAGGCCGAGCCAGTTAGAAAGCAGGATGAACAAGAAGATGGTGGCAATCAGAGGAAGGTAAGGTCTGGGGTCTTTTCCACCCAGGGTGTCTTCCATGAAGTCCAGCATGCCTTCCACGTAGGCCTCCATCACGTTCTGCCACCCCCGGGGAACCAGGCTGAGAGACTTTTTGGCCAACAGGGAGATGACAATCAGAATGGCCATCACCACCCACGCCAGGAAGATGTGGGCATTGTGAAGACCATGACCTAAAGGATTAATAACATACGGCTCATACATAAGACTCAGGCAACCTCCTCAAGATCACTTTTTGCGTCTAACAAGTAGAGCACCGGGATCAGGAACATTATCGACAACCCCACCACAGAGGCGATGGGATTCACCACCTTGAACCAGAAAAGCGTTCCCAGAACGACTCCCATCACAAGGTACTTCAAAATCTGAATGACAAAAAGAACACCCTTTCCCCCGCCTTTCTCCACCACGGGGGCCAGCACCTTTCTCATCAACCTGAAATCATAGAGGGCCAATACTCCTCCCACGGCAACACCAAGGGTCACCTTGGGATTCAACCAAAGCAGGCTCGCCGCCAGCATAATAGCCAGCAACACCCACCCTCTATGCTCCATCTTCGCCAGAACCATCCTTTGCCCTCTCGTCCTCCCTCTCTGCCTTGCGCATACCCTTCATCGATTCTTTCACCAAGGTGTAAAACCCTGCCGCCACCCCCAGCAAAAGCCCTCCCAACGATCCCCAGGGATTGGTGTGGAACCTTCTATCCACGTACACCCCCAACCCGAAACCTATCATGGTTGCGATCGCCAGGGTGAGGCCCAAGGAACTGAGGTTGATAAGCTCTTTTAACCATCTACCGCCCTTTGCGATAAGCCTCTCCTCGAACCTCCCTCTATCCCCTGCTGGAAACGGGGCTCCTTGTAGCAAGGGGGCATCTGGCAGTCAACCCCTGCTTGTAAAAATTTTCTCAAGGTGCAAACCCCATAAACTACAACACCTTGGCCCTTTTCATGGCCTCTATGGCACGGTTCATGGCCTCGGCAGTCTTCTTCAGCTCCATCTCGGTGTGAGCACAGGAGATAAAGGCGGCCTCGAACTGGGATGGGGCCAGATAGACCCCTCCCTCCAACATCCTCCAGAAGTAGAAAGCATAGGCCGCAGTGTTCGATGTGAGGGCATCCTGGTAAGATGTTACAGGTCTTTCGGTGAAGAACAGGCAGAGCACAGAACCGATTCTGTTCACCTGGGCATTAACACCGTGAGCGCCGAGAACCTCTTTGATGGCAGCCTGGGCCATTGCACCAAGCTCCTCGAGGCTCCGGTAGGTGCCGGGACGTGCCAGTACCTCTAAGGTCTTGGAGCCTGCAGCCATGGCCAGGGGATTACCAGAGAGGGTACCCGCCTGGTAAACCCCTCCCACCGGGGCTACCTGTTCCATCAACTCCCTCTTTCCCCCATAGGCACCCACGGGAAGACCACCCCCTATCACCTTGCCGAGGCAGGTGAGGTCAGGGGTGACACCATAGAGCTCCTGAGCACCACCGTAGGCCACCCTGAAGCCGGTTATCACCTCGTCGAATATCAACAGGGCACCGTGGTGGGTGGTGAGTTCGCGGAGCCCCTCTAAGAA
>CAZQJB010000126.1:0-4447 GCA_964593115.1 uncultured Aquificales bacterium | reverse complement strand
GTCTTCGACAAGACCCACAGGGAACAGCCCACGGTGGCCGAGATAACCCTATCCATAGGGTTGCCCCACGAGTACCGGGGCACCCACATGAGCAGGTTCATCGAGATACTGAACGAGTACAGGTGGAGGATACACGTTGCCAGCGTGCAAGAGATCCTCTTGAAGATGAGGGAGAGGCTGCCTGCCCACTCTGCCCACCTTGCCATCTCTTTTCCCTACTTCCTCGAAAAGGAGTCTCCTGCCTCGGGCGAGAAGAGCCTCATGGGTTACCAGTGCAGGCTGATCGCATCGTTGCAAGACGTTGGAGAGGTTGACCTGCAGGTAGGGGTGAAGGTGCCTGTGATGACCCTTTGCCCTTGTTCAAAAGAGATAAGCGAATACGGGGCCCACAACCAGCGCTGCCTGATAGACATACTGGTCAGGTTTAACCGCCTAGTGTGGATAGAGGAACTCATAGAGATCGCCGAGTCTTCGGGAAGCGCCCAGGTCTATTCCCTGTTGAAGAGGGAAGACGAGAAGTTTCTCACCGAGCACGCCTACGACCATCCAGCCTTCGTGGAGGACGTGGTGAGGGACGTTGCATTGAAGATAGAGTCTGACAATCGCGTCACCTGGTTCTCGGTGGAGGCCGAGAGCATGGAGAGCATACACAACCACAACGCCTTTGCGGCAGTGGCGAGAAGAAGGGAGAACCACAGGTGGGTTCGAGACCCTGCCTAAGGTTTGTGGCTGCGCTGCTGCTTCTCTCAATGGCGGGCTGCGCCTCGGGAAACTACTCTTACCGCTACGGTCACGGGGGTCCCCCAGTGGGTTGGAAAGAGAGGGGAGTCGCCTCTTGGTACGGTGGTGAGTTTCACGGAAAACGCACAGCCAATGGCGAGTACTACAACATGTACGACCTCACAGCCGCCCATCGCTGGCTCCCCTTTGGCACGCTGGTTAAGGTGACCAACTTGAGGAACCACCGCTCTGTGGTGGTACGCATAAACGACAGGGGCCCCTTTGTGAAGAACAGGATAATAGACCTGTCCTATGCTGCTGCCCGGGCCCTGGGCATGATAGGCACGGGAACGGCCCCTGTAGAGATAGAGAAGCTACCCGACTATTACGGAGAGGTGCACCTCTCTGCGAATAAAGGGGGGTACTACGTCCAGGCATCCTCCTTTCTCTCGCGGTGGCGGGCCCAGCAGTTGGCAAACAGGCTGGCCCGCAGCTTTGGCACTGTGAGGATAGAGAGGGCCGTGGTGCACGGGCTGGTGTACCACAGGGTGAAGGTAGGACCCTATTTCTCCCTGGATAAGGCAAGAAGGATACAGAGATGGCTGAAAAAGAGAGGCTACAAGGCAATAATCGCCGATTGAGCCCTTGTGAGGGTGGTTATGGGCAGGGATGAGATAGTCCTTGAAGGATTTAGCCCCCTGAAGGGGGTGAGGGTGCTCGACATGAGCAGGCTCATGCCCGGGCCCTATGCCTCCATGGTGCTGGCAGACCTGGGGGCCAAGGTGATCAAGGTGGAGCCCCCGGGAGGCGACTACATGAGGGAGTTCCCCCCCAGGCTGAAGGAGGCCAGTCCCTTCTTTCACGCGGTGAACCGTGGCAAGCTCAGCATCGCATTGAACCTGAAGGACGAGTCTGACAAGGGGGTTTTCTTCTCCCTTGCAAGGGAGGCTCAGGTGGTGTTGGAGGGATTCAGGCCTGGCGTGCTTGACAGGCTTGGCTGCGGCTACGAGATGGTGAGGTCGGTGAATTCAGAGGTGGTATGGTGCTCAATCACCGGGTTTGGGCAGACGGGTCCCTGCAGAGACCTTCCGGGACACGATCTCACCTATGTGGCCCTTTCGGGTGTGCTGGACCAGTTGAGGGGCAGTGACGGGGCCCCTGTAACACCGGCAATCCACATTGCAGACGTGGCATCGGCCCTGTGGGCCCTAATAGGCATACTGGGGGCCCTGTCGGCCAAAAAGGGGGCCTTCATAGACGTATCCATGACAGAGGCGGCCATGTCGCTCTTGCCCGTCAACCTGATGATTCTCTCCACCACGGGAGAGGTGACCAGGGGAGGGGACTACCCATTCTCGGGGTGGTATCCCTCTTACGGGGTTTACCAGACCAAGGACGGTGGCTATGTGACCTTCACCGCCTACGAAGAGAAGTTCTGGAGGGCCTTTTGCGAGGCGATTGGCAGGGATGACCTTGCCGAGGGCTACTCCTCAGGCAGAGAAGGCCTTGCAGAAGAGCTTAAAGGCATCTTCATGGGCAAGACCAAGGCCGAGTGGCTTGAGATAGCCTCTCGCAATCCCGACACCATGATCTCTGATATTCCTGACATAAGGCAGGTGCTGCACCATCCCCAGGTGGTAGAGCGAAAAGTGGTGAAAGAGGTTGTCCACCCTGTGGATGGACCACTTGCCATGCTGGCTCTGCCTATAGTTGCAAACCTGTGCCGTCCCCTCTCGCGCTCCCTGCCCCCTTCGGTGGATGAACATGGGGATAAGATAAGAGAGAAAGGGTGGGCGGTGTTCGATTCCTGATCATCCCCGGAGTGGGGGTTCACCTGTCTTGAAACCGGGGAGATTGTGCAGGAACGCAAGCAGTCTTGGCTCGGATCAAGGAGGTCCAACCCTAAAAATCCTCGCCTGCCACTGAACTCCAGGCCCGAGCCTTTCACCTTCTGGGGGTGTAGCCAGTAGAGGGAACTGCTGGCCTGAACCAACTCAGGCCAGATCAGGGGGTTATGTGTTGTTTGTGAGGGGAACTTGAGGCTAAAGACAGGGGGTTGAAAACCCAAACAGCCTGCCTATGAGCCTGGCATCGGCTGGGGCGAGTTGAAGGTGGCGGTATCTTGCTGCCGCCACTAACTCCTGGATGCTCAGCCATCTCCACTCGGAGCAGCCAAGGGCTCTTAGCCTTTTGCTTGGTGCATTTGCACTTACAGCGGTGAGGTGGATGGTGGCATGGGGATACCTGTGGCAGACCGTGACCAGGGGACGGCCCGGGATCACGGTTATTGCCAGCTCTTCCCTTATCTCCCGGCGCAGGGCCTCTTGAAGGCTCTCGCCCTCTTCAACCTTGCCGCCAGGAAACTCCCATAGCTCACCGTTGGTACTCCCTGCGGGTCTCTTGGTGAGTAGTATTCTGCCCCTGTTCTCGATCCACCCTGCCACCACCCTGATGGGTTTTCCTTGCTTCATGGGAAGAGTATAAAGGTTGCGTGAGCTTCGATAAACCGGTGCATACCCCCGTCATGGCGGATGAGGTCCTCTCTCTCGTGGGCGAGGTTTCACCCTCCCTCGTTGTGGACGGTACAGTGGGGGCGGGAGGCCACGCCAGGATGATGCTTGAATCCCTGACCGTCTCCCTCTTGGTGGGCATGGACGGCGATGCAAAGGCCCTGGATGTGGCCCGTGATAACCTCTCCCGGTTCGGGGAGCGTGTTAGGCTGGTGCATGCGCCCTACTGCATGATCGAGGATGTGATGCAAGAGGTGGGTTATTCAAAGGCAGGTGCGGTGCTCCTCGACCTTGGGCTCTCCTCGATGCAGGTGGATGACCCTGCAAGGGGCTTCTCGTTCAGGGCCGATGGCCCCCTGGACATGAGGATGGACCAGGATTCAGACCTTACCGCCTGGGATGTGGTGAACAGCTACTCCCGGGATGAGCTCGAGGGGGTGATCAAGAGGTACGGCGAGGAGAGGTGGTCAAGTAGGATCGCCTGGGCAATAGTGAGGGCCAGGGAGAAGGCACCCATTAACACCACTGGTGAGCTGGCAGGCATTGTCTCCAGGGCCATACCGCGCAGGTTTCATTCCCGCAGAATAGACCCTGCCACCCGCACGTTCCAGGCCATTCGAATCGAGGTGAACCGAGAACTCCATTGCCTTGGCAGGTTCCTTCAGGTGGTCTTTCGCCTGCTGGAGCCTAAGGGGAGGGTGGTGGTGATCTCCTTTCACTCCCTGGAAGACAGGATGGTGAAGAGGGCCTTCAGGGAGATGGAGGATAGGGGCCTGGGGCGCAGGGTCACAAAGAGGCCCTTGGTGCCTTCCAAAGACGAGGTCACGGCCAATCCCAGGGCCCGTAGCGCCAAGTTGAGATGCTTCGAGGTGAACGGGTGACGGATCTTTTGTCCCCTGGACCAAAGAGGCTTGGCGAACTCCTTCGTGGAGTAGAGGTTCTCTCGTCTTCCCCTGCCGATACCATCATGGTCCACGGCATCTCTGACCATTCTGGAGAGGTGGGTCCGTGCACACTGTTTGTTGCGGTGAGGGGATACGCCACCGACGGCCACAGGTACATCAACCAGGCGGTGGAGAAGGGGGCCGTTGCTGTTCTTCACGAGGATGGCGAGGTGCCCGAACCTGCCATCTCTGTGAGGGTGAGTGACTCGAGAAGGGCCCTTTCGATTGTGGCCAGAAACTTCTTTGGCGATCCCCACATCCAGATGAAGCTGA
>CAZQJB010000125.1:0-4549 GCA_964593115.1 uncultured Aquificales bacterium | reverse complement strand
ATGGTGGGGAGAGCGGAATGGTCTGGTGGCCATTAGCGGCCCCCTTAGGGTGCCTGCCACGCTGTGGATCTTGGTGGTCTCGATGGCCTCATCGAAGCTGAGGGGGGGCATTATGGTGGGGATGCGCCGGGCCAGCATGGTCTTTCCCGTTCCAGGGTTTCCCACCATCAGCAGGTTGTGCCCACCTGCCACCGCCACCTCGATGGCGCGTTTGGCCCCTTCTTGACCCTTAACCTCTGAGAAGTCCTGCTGGTAGAGCGAAGATTGGGAGAACAGGGCTTCCCTGTCCACCTCCACGGGCCTGTGCGAAGAGCTGCCGTTCAAAAAGCCCACCACCTCGAGAAGGGTGGCCATCTCGTAAGCCTCCACGCCCTCCACCAGGGCGCCCTCTTCTCCCTGTCCCCTGGGCAACACCACTCCGGCAAAGCCCCTCTCTCTGACCATGGAGGCTATGGGCAACACCCCCCGCACCGGTTTCAGCTCCCCGTTCAAAGATAGCTCTCCCACCAGCAGGTAGTCACCTGCCCTCAACGGCGAGACGAGGCCCATCGCCACCAGTATTCCCACCGCCATGGGCAGGTCGAAGCCGGCACCCTCCTTCTTCATCTCGGCAGGGGCGAGGTTGATGGTGATGCGCTTCATGGGAAAATCAAAACCTGAGTTCTTCAGGGCAGCCCTGACCCTCTCCCTGGCCTCCTTCACAGCGGCGTCGGGCAGCCCCACCACGTTGAAGGCGGGCAGACCACGGGAAAAGTCCACCTCCACCTCAACCGGGTAGGCATCAACCCCCACCACAGAGCCACTGAGCACCTTTGCGAGCATGGTGGAGCTAACTATCCCCCAGAGTCAGGGAGTTTTCAAGAAGGTTGGGGCCTTGACAGGGGCGGTGCTCTAAATCCTGCTCTCCAGGTAGTCCACCATCTGGCTCATGGTGAGCTTCACCGTAGAGGGGCCAGAGCGGATGTAGAAGTCCTCGTTCTTACCAATCTTCAAGAAGACCGGTTTTCTCACCCTTTCGCACTCTACCACCACCACTGTCTTTCCCTTCACACGGCCCGGCCTGAACGAGATGAAGCGTGAGAACTCTGGACCGATGTGGTCGTTCACCATGCTCTTCAGGTGCAGCAGGCACCTGTCTTCGCTCTCGAAGTCGTCAGCCTCGATACCCACCACATCACCACCATCGTTCACGCCTATCACGATCATTCCCCCGTCTGTGTTCATGAATCCCACCACGGTCTTTAGCCAGGCAAACTCTATCTCCTTGGCCTTCTTGCCCGTCTTCAGGTTCGTTCGCACCGTTGACTTGAACTCGAGGGTGGCGCTTTCGCCCCCCTCCACAAGGGCAAGCACGTCGCGCTCGAAGTCCGAAGACGACACCTTCTGGGGCAGGTCTCTCAACTGGTAGCTGTACTTTCGAACCAGATCCAGGGTTAGCAGCAAACCGATGAGCAACACGCCTAAGGCCATCAGGGCCGTTTGAAGCCAGTCTCGCTTCATGCTGCCCGTTATCTCTGACTCGGGGATGACCACCCCTATCCAGGTCTTTCTGCGGCTCTCCAACAGGGGGGTGAACCCTGCCCACCAGGTGCCGTCAATCCTGGAGAACTTCATTATCCACAGGTCTTTGCTGTCCTTGTTCTTTATTCCCCTCCACCACCTCAAGGCCTCCTCGGTAGGGATAACCGGTGCGTTTGTGCCGCTGGAGAGCACGGCCTTGGGCTTGTTGGTGGTGATCACCGTGCCGTCACGCCTCACCAGTATTATCCGCCTGTTCTCTCCCACCTTCAGGTTCCTGAGGTACTGGATGAGATTATCTTCGAGCATGTCGAATGCCAAAACCTGGGCCACTCTGGGGTCACTGGGGTTCTCCCACGAGATGGCGGCGGTCACGCCGATCTTGCCAGAGTAGGGCAGGCGATGGGGAAAGGTCCACGAGAGCACCCCGGGCCCCTTGGTGATGGTCTTAACGAACCAGGGTCTCAGCCTGGGGTCGTAAGAGGTGGTCTCCCACCACGAGTCCAAGGGCTCCGCTGCGTCTCCCCACAGCTTCCACATAGCGGTGCGGGGACCCTTGCCGTCTGGTACCCACCGGCTTCTCCACCGGTTCCCGAAGCGCTGCAAGAAGAACTCTCCCCCCTTTGAGTTGGCCATGTGCACAGACTCTATCTGGGGATGAAGCTGCAGCATGGGCAGGAGCACCCTGGTGAGGGTCTTGTCGTCCATCTTGTTCCACAACCCGGCCTGTCCCCACCGGGCACCCAGTTCAAGGTAGGTCTCTATGGGTCCCACAAAGCGGCCGAACTGCCGTTTCACCAGGGCCATGGTGTCCACGATGACGCTTCTGGCCACCTTCTGCTTAATGGTGTTGGCGTGGTAGAGCATCAACCCCACCAGCAAAGAGCAGGTGACGGCAAGTATGATGAGCACATCGCGCATCAGACGGCGCTTGATGTTCCTTGGCCCTCCCCGCAGCAGGTTGCCAAGTCCTATCCTCACGCCCATCCCTATGCCTTGCCTCCTCTCCCAGGTCTGGTGGGGGCGCAGGTTAATACGGGGGGATTTAGAGGGCAAGGGTGGCCTTGCCAGGCACGTGGCTTGGGGTTAACCTCTGTTCTCCCATGAAGAGGCGGGTTTCAGAGGTGGTTGAGAAGGCTATTCGCTCTGCTCCCCACCATCCAGGGGTTTACCTGTTCAAGGGTGAGGGCGACAGGGTTCTCTACGTGGGCAAGGCCAAGTCCCTTCGCAACAGGCTCAGGTCTTACCTGTCGGTTGAGAGGCTATCTCCCCGCATGGCCTACATGGTGGGCATTGCGGAGGAGCTTGAGACCGTTCTTGCCCCCGACGAGCTAAACGCCCTGATTCTCGAGAGCAACCTCATCAAACGCCACAGGCCCCCCTTCAACGTGTTGCTCAGGGACGACAAGCACTACCCGTACCTGCGCATAGACCCCGGCGAGGAGTTTCCCAGGCTGGAGCTGGTGAGAAAGGTGAAGCAAGACGGCGCCCGGTACTACGGCCCCTACGTGCCCACCTGGGCGGTGAGGGAGACCATGGCCCTACTGGCCAAGGTGTTTCCCTTGAGGCAGTGCAAGGGAGAGCTTGTGGTGGGGAAAAGGGATCGCCCCTGCCTGAACCACCAGATGAAGCGCTGCCTGGCACCCTGCTGCAGGATGGTCTCGAAAGAGGAGTACCAGAGGCTGGTTGCAGGGGTGCAGATGGTGCTCTCCGGTAAAGGGAGAGCGGTGCTTGCCAAAATGAAGCGTGAGATGGAGGCCGCTGCAGAGGGGCTTCGCTTCGAGGAGGCCGCCAGGCTAAGGGACCAGTGTATGGCCCTCTCTAAGGTGATGGAGCGCCAGAAGGTGCTATTGCAGAGAGAGGTGGACTGGGACATCGTGGGCATGGCCCACCAGGGGGAGAGGGTGACCCTTCATCTTTTGGTGGTGAGAAAAGGCATGCTAATCGGCGAAAAAGGTTTTCCCTTCAAGGGAGTGGACCCCCTTCAAGCCCATCTCAGCTTTCTCTCCCAGCGCTACTCTGCAGAGAACGAACCACTGCCTGGCGAGATTCTGTTCGGTACCGAGCTGCCACTTGAAGAACTGGAACTCTACTCACGCTGGTTCTCGCACAGAAGCGGCGCAAAGGTGAAACTCTCTTGCCCGAAGAGGGGTGAGAGGGCATCACTGGTGGCCATGGCCAACGAGAGGGCCAGGGAGGAGATGCTTCGTGCCGCCCAGGAGGAGAGGGAAAGGTTGGAACTCCTCGACGCCCTGAAAGATGAGCTGGGGCTGAAGAATCGGCCATCGAGAATAGAGGGCTACGACATCTCCCTTTCGGGGGGCAGGGACCAGGTGGGCTCCATGGTGGTATTCGTAGATGGGGAGCCGTACAAAGAGGGATACCGGCGGTTTGCCATACGCACCGTAGAGGGCACCGACGACTACTCCATGATGCGCGAGGTGCTTAGCCGCAGGTTCTTGAACCGGGATATGGACCTGCCTGACCTTGTGCTCATCGACGGAGGGCCGGGACACCTACAGGTTGGCATTGGGGTATTGGCGGAGATGGACCTTGCGGGCAGGGTAGATATCCTCGCCCTGGCCAAGGATAGGGCCATGCACCAGAACGAGAGGATCCACCTGCCGGGCAAAGGTGAGCCCCTTGTTCTCGATCCATCGTCTTCCATCTTGCACCTGTTGCAGAGGGTGAGGGACGAGGCCCACAGGTTCGCCGTATCTTACCACAGGACCAGGCGAAAACGGCGGGTTCAAGAGTCGGTGTTAGACGGAATAGAAGGTGTGGGCCCGGTGAGAAAGAGGCTGCTAATAGAAACATTCTCGTCGGTGCAGGGCATACTCGATGCCACCCCCAACGAGATCCGCGAGAAGACTGGAATCCCAGAAAAACAGGCCCGGGCAATCCAGCAGGCCCTGAGAGAGCGGCAAGGCCAGGGATAATCAGCCCGGTTTTTAGGTTTTAGGTTTTAGGTTTTAAGCTCAAGTTCCCCTCAAAAACTCCCTGTAAATAGCAACAAACTCGTGTAACACCA
>CAZQJB010000124.1:0-4670 GCA_964593115.1 uncultured Aquificales bacterium | reverse complement strand
CCCACCACCCATGCCCCGCTCTTGCAGGCCACCTCTACCATATCGGGGTTCCTGAACCCCTCCACGTCGTTCAGCACAGATGCCCCAGCCTCCAACGCCTCCATGGCCACCCGGGGGTTACGGGTATCCACCGATATGGGCACCTTCAACAGCCTGGACAGCTCTCGAACCACGGGCACCACCCGCCTAATCTCTACCTCTGTGGGCACCGGCTCTGCTCCAGGGCGGGTTGACTCTCCCCCCACGTCAACCAGGTCTGCCCCCTCTTCCACCATGGCCAAGGCCCTCTCAACCGCCAGGCCGGTCTCCAGGAAGAGTCCTCCGTCAGAGAAGGAGTCAGGGGTTACGTTGAGTATGCCCATCACCAGGGGGCGTTTGGCCATACAGATAATGAAGCGGTTCACACCCCTGCCTCTTGTAAACCCCCTTCCTTGACCTCGAACCTCTCGCTCATCTTCAGGGTGAACCCCGAAAGCACCTTCTCCATCTCTTCTGCCGAGATGGTCTCTTTTTCGAGCAGGTACTTTGCAAGGGCAACCAGGGCATCTCTGTTGTCACTGAGCAGCTTAACCGCCTCCTGGTGGCACGAGTTGATGATACCAGCCACCTCCTTGTCTATCTCCCTGGCGGTCTCTTCACTGTACTCCGCTGGGCTTGCAAGCTCCTTGCCCAAGAAAGGCATCTCGTCCTGCTTGCCGAAGGTTACAGGGCCAAGGGTGTCGCTCATGCCCCACTTGCAGACCATCTTTCTCGCTATCTCCGTGGCCCTCTCCAGGTCGTTTGCGGCCCCGGTGGTCTGGTGTCTCAGGACCAGCTCCTCGGCCGCCCTGCCCCCCAGCAAAACGGTGATGTTCTTCAACAGGTAGTCCTTGGTGTAGGTGTACCTGTCGTCCACAGGAAGCTGCTGTGTTGCCCCCAGGGCCATTCCCCTGGGAATGATGGTTATCTTGTGCACCGGGTCGGTACCTGGGATGAGCCTTGCCACAAGGGCGTGGCCGCTCTCGTGGTATGCGGTGTTCTTCTTCTCCTCTTCGCTGATGATCATGCTCTTTCTCTCTACCCCCATGAGCACCCTGTCCTTGGCAGACTCGAAGTCTTCCATCTCTATCTTCTCCTTGCCATTGCGTGCAGCTAAAAGGGCCGCCTCGTTCACTAAGTTGGCAAGGTCTGCCCCCGAGAATCCAGGGCACCCTTTGGCTATCACCGAGAGGTCCACGTTCTCTGCCAGGGGTTTGTCTCTCACGTGCACCTTCAGGATCTCTTCACGTCCCTTCACATCGGGGCGAGGAATCACTATCTGCCTGTCGAACCTTCCCGGCCTGAGCAGCGCAGGGTCGAGGATGTCGGGCCTGTTTGTGGCTGCAACCATGATGATGCCTTCGCTGCTGTCCATTCCGTCCATCTCCACCAGCATCTGGTTCAGGGTCTGCTCCCTCTCGTCGTGTCCACCACCCAGGCCTGCCCCCCTGTGGCGTCCCACGGCGTCTATCTCGTCGATGAAGATGATGCAGGGGGCCTTGCTCTTGGCCTGCTCGAACAGGTCTCGCACCCTTGCCGCCCCTACTCCCACGAACATCTCGACGAACTCCGAGCCGCTTATGCTGAAGAAGGGCACATCGGCCTCTCCTGCAATGGCCTTTGCCAGCAGGGTCTTGCCCGTACCCGGCGGGCCCACCAGCAGCACCCCCTTTGGTATCCTGCCACCTAACTTCTGGAACCTCTTGGGATCCTTCAGGAACTCGATGATCTCCTGCACCTCTTCCTTTGCCTCGTCTGCCCCAGCCACGTCCTTGAATGTCACCTTTTTGCCCTTGTCCTCTACAACCCGTGCCCGGCTCTTGCCGAAGGAGAGGGCCTTGCCCCCACCCATCTGCATCTGGCGCATGAAGAAGATCCAGACCGCTATGAGCAGCAAGAAGGGCAGCCAGGATGCCAGTGCGTTCACGTACCATGGGGTCTTCTCTGGGGGTTTCACCTCTATGTCCACCTTGTACTTGCGAAGGGTCTCAATGAGGTCAGGGTCGTTGGGGTAGTTCACCTGGATGGTGGTGAGGGCCCTCTTCTCCTTGTGCAGGGATTTGAGTACCTTCTTCTTGGGGTTATTTTCTTTCCCTGCCTCCACCTTGCTGGGCACCACCCCTGTACCGGCAGGTTTCAGGGTGCCGGTTAACCTCTTCTGTTTTCTCAGGTAGTCTAAGTACTTACCTGTCTCCACCGTGGCCCTGATCTCGTACTCCTTTATCAACACGTGTTTCACCGCCCCCTGCTCCACCAGGTCGAGAAAAGTGGAGTAGCTCACCTTCTCTATTCTCTTGGTGGGCGTGTTGAACAGGTTGAACACCACGATCACCATGAGGGCGATGAGTAACCACAGTATGAGGTTCCTGTGCATCTCCCTCAAAGGTGGTGGAACAGGCGGGCGCTGCTGCCCCTTGTTTGCCAAGTCACTCCTCCTTCAAAACCCCTACGTAAGGTAGGTTTCTGTATCTTTCTGCGTAGTCTATTCCGTACCCCACCACGAAGAGGTTGGGTATGGTGAACCCCACGAACCTGGGGACAAACTCCACCTTTCTCCTGCTGGGCTTGTCGAGAAGCACGCACACGTCAACCCCCACTGCCCCCTCTTTCTCCAGCCTCTCCACCAGGCACTTCAGTGTCAGACCACTGTCTGCGATGTCATCCACCAGCAGGATCCTCTTTCCCGCCACCTTCACCGAGGGCCAAAGGGATACGCTAACAAGGCAAGAGGTCTCTGTACCGTCCCCGTAAGAAGATGCCCTGATGAAATCCACGGCGAAGTTGCCTGGCAGCAGCCTGACAAGGTCGGCGGTGAACATGAAACTGCCCTTCAGCACCGAGATCACGGTGGGAATCCCCTCGGGGTATGCCTCCTGGATCTCGCTGGCCAGCCGTTTTACCTGCTCTTTCACCTCTTGCGCAGTGAATAGCCTCTCAACCCTATCCATCTGAACCCTCTTCCTCCCTCTCGATCACAAGGGCAGGCTCTCCCGGTGCCGGTGCCAGACGGGAATCCGCCCCAAGTCCGGCAACCCATAACACCCTATTCTCCGAAGGGTCAACAAGCAGGGGTATCCTCTCTCTGAGCGCTACCGGGACTCTCTTCTCTTGCATGATCTTCTTCACCTTTTTGTGGCCTACCCCCCTGCGGTATAACCTGTCGCCCGGCCTCCTGCAACGGAGAAGCAGGGGCAGCGAGACCAGTCTTGCAGAGAGGGCCACTCCTCGCCAGGGGTCTATGCTGACGGGGCCTTCTGAAAGGCGTACCCCCCAAAGAAATCCTCCCCACCTGTAGGTGCCCATCTTCTCCAGGGTGCAAGGGAAGACCCTCTCTTGCTTGTACCCCCCCTTTTTTCTCTGGGGGACCTTCAACGCAACCAGCCTGTCTCCCTCTCTCACCACTGTGCCCCCAGGCACCCCAACAAAGCTTCCTGCATCGCCCTGCACCAGGGAGTGCACCTGCAAAACGTGTGCCCTTGTCATGCGTCGCCCGGGAAAGGCCCTGTTCAAGAACCTTAGCACCACCATGCGCTGCAGGGCAGTGTGGTGTGCTGCAAGTGCCGCAAGTTCCAGGTACACCACCCCCTCCTCCCCACCTGAGCACCGGTTCCATGCCTCTTCTGTCAGGTGGTCGCACAGCTCAACCTGCTCCCTTGTAACCTGTGAGAGCCCCTTGGCCACCTGAAGAAACCCGGGATTTCTCTCGGTGAGCAGTGGAATCACCCTGTGGCGCACCCAGTTGCGCAGGTAAGAGGTGTCCTGGTTGGTGCTGTCGCTTACGAAGGGAACCCCCATTCTCTCTGCGTAGCGTAGAATCTCACTTCTTGGAACCTCAAGCATGGGCCTGACGAAGGGGCCCTGCCTGGGGGCCATTCCGCATATGCCCCTTGGCCCCGTGCCCTGGATGAGTTTAACCAGCATGGTCTCTACGTGGTCGTTCAGGTTGTGTCCCGTGGCAATACATTCAGCCCCTATCCTTTTCGCCACAGATGCAAGGGCCTCTCTTCTCACGAACCTGGCGGCCTCTTCCAGCCCAAGGCCACGCTTCTCTGCAGCAGCAGGGGCGTCGAGGCGCTTCACCACTAACCTCACTCCCCAGTTGCGGCAAAGCTCTTCAACGAACAGATGATCTCTCTCGGCCTCTTCACCCCTGATGCCGTGGTTCACGTGCATGGCGGTAAGCCGCTCTGGACCGAGAATCTGCAGCAGCATGTGGGTGAGCACGGCAGAGTCTATCCCGCCAGACAGGGCCACCAACACCAGGTCCTCCGGTCCCCAGAAGGAGTGGACAGCGCAGAACCTTTTCACCCTTTTCAAAAGGGGGTCTCTCTTCATTTATGACTCAACCCAACGAGTGTTCCCTGTACTGTATGGCCTCTGCAACGTGATGGGGCATGATGCGGGGTGCATCCTCCATGTCGGCGATGGTGCGGGCCACCTTCAGCAGGCGGTGGTATCCCCTTCCAGAGAGCGAGAATCGCTTCACCGCTGTCTCCATGAGAGAGTGTGACCTCTCGTCCAGCACGCAGAACTCCTTCATCTCTCTGGTTCCCATGTGGGCGTTGCAGTGAATTCCCCTGGTCTTGAACCGTCTCTCTTGCACACTTCGTGCCCTGGCCACCCTCTCCCTCATCTCTTCAGAGGATGTGCGA
>CAZQJB010000123.1:0-4691 GCA_964593115.1 uncultured Aquificales bacterium | reverse complement strand
GGTTTGACCCTCCTGCCCACCATGTTGTAGTAGTGCCCATCACTATTGTGCGTTTCCACAACGGGAGAGAAGAGGATGACAAGCGAAGAGACCAACAGGATAGTGAAAGAGCTTTACCAGAAGGTAGAAAGATTCAGAGAGGCCGGAATAGAACCCTACCCCCACAGGGCACAGGTCTCCCACCAGGTGAAAGAGGTGCTCGACGCCTACCAAGGGGTAGAAGATACTCAGGCACTGGAGAATGCAGGGGAGTTCTCCCTGGCGGGACGCATCGTGTCCCTAAGATTCCACGGCAGGGCCAGTTTCGCCCACATAAGGGACATGAGCGGGCAGATCCAGCTCTACTTCAGGGAGGACGAGGTTGGAAAGGAGTTCTACCGAAAGGTTCTGAAGAAGCTGGACGTGGGAGACTTCGTGGGCGTAACCGGGCATCTCTTCAGAACCCGCACCGGAGAGCTGACCCTGCAGGTAGAAAGTGCCCAGTTGCTCTCGAAGATAGTGAGACCCCTGCCAGAGAAGTGGCATGGCCTGAAAGACAAGGAGTTAAGGTATCGCCAGAGGTACCTCGACCTGATTGCAAACGAAGAGAGCAGAAACAGGTTCCTGACAAGGGCAAAGGTGGTGCAGGGCATACGCAACTTTCTTTCCTCAAAGGGATTCATCGAGGTAGAGACCCCTACCATGCAGGTGATCCCAGGGGGTGCCGCCGCAAAGCCCTTCGTGACCCACCACAACGCCCTCGACCTCGAGCTTTACCTTAGAATAGCCCCCGAGCTCTACCTGAAACGCCTTGTGGTGGGCGGCTTCGACAGGGTGTTTGAGCTTGGCAAGTGTTACCGGAACGAGGGGATCTCTACCGAGCACAACCCCGAGTTCACAATGGTAGAGTTTTACATGGCCTATGCCGACTACAACACCCTTATGGAGCTGAGCGAAGAGATGGTCTCAAGCCTCGCAAAAAAGGTGCTGGGTTCTACAGAGGTAACCTACGGGGACGAAAAGATAGACTTCACCCCTCCCTGGAATAGAATCTCGTTCAGAGATGCGTTAACCGAGATAGGAGGGGCACCCCCAAAGGTGTGGGAGGACGAGGCAACTGCCAGGACCTTTGCCGAGTCACTCGAGATAGAGACCGGTCACCTTCACTCCCATGGCAAGGTGCTTGGAGAGATATTCGACGAGCTGGTAGAGCCCAGGCTTGTACAACCCACCTTTGTTTACGACTACCCGGTGGACATCTCACCCCTTGCCAAGAGCAGGCCCGACGACCCAAGGGTTGTGGAACGTTTCGAGCTGTTCGTGGCCAGAAGGGAGATAGCAAACGCCTACACCGAGCTCAACGATCCAAGAGAGCAAAAAGAGCGCATGTTACAGCAACTGAGAGAGAGGGACCTGGGAGACGAAGAGGCCCAGAGGCTCGACGAGGACTACATCAGGGCCCTTGAATACGGCCTGCCCCCCACTGCCGGCGAGGGGATAGGAATCGACAGGCTTGTGATGCTTCTCACCGATGCACCCTCCATCCGCGACGTCATACTATTTCCCACATTGCGTCCCCAAGACAGTTGACCCCCCGTTTCACAGGTGGCATACTACTGGGTGAAGTACGGTGATTGCTCAGGTAGTTGAGCCGCAAGGAGAAAGGGTAAACCGAAGATGGATAGAGGCCCCTTAATCGTTCAGAGCGACATGACGCTGCTGCTGGAGGTCGAGCACCCCCAGTTCTACGAGGCCAGGGACAAGCTGGCCATATTCGCAGACCTGGTGAAGAGCCCCGAGTACATCCATCACTACCGCATCACCCCCCTGTCGCTCTGGAACGCAGCAGCCATGGGGGTCCACCCCGACGAGATAACCGAAACCCTGCAAAGGTTCTCCCGCTACCCGGTTCCCCCATCGGTTCTCACCAACATCGAGGAGATCTCCTCACGCTACGGCAGGCTGGTGCTAACTAAAGAGGGAGAAGACCTGATACTCGAGGCAGAAGACCCCATTCTCTTGCAAGAGGTGTTGCAACATTCCACGGTTCGCAACACCATCAAAGAGGTGGTGGGCAAGACCAGGGCCCTGGTGGACCCATCCTTCAGGGGCCTGATAAAACAGGCGCTGATACAGGCAGGATGGCCGGTAAAAGACCTGGCAGGCTATGTAGAGGGAGAATATTACCCCATCTCCCTCAATCCAAAGGTGGCCCTTAGACCATACCAGAGAGACGCCGTTGACGCCTTCTGGGCAGGTGGAAGCGTTCAGGGGGGCAGCGGTGTGGTGCTGCTACCCTGTGGAGCCGGGAAGACCATAGTGGGCCTTGGAGTGATGGAGAAGGCCCAAAGCTGCACCCTGATCATCACCACCGGGGCCACCTCACTGAAACAGTGGATACGGGAACTCACCGACAAGACCACGGTTCCCCCAGAGGACATCGGGGAGTACTCGGGGGAGAAGAAGGAGATAAAACCCATAGTCATCACCACCTACCAGATTCTCAGTCATAGGAAGAGCAGAACCGGCAACTTCGTTCACCTCGAGATATTCAAGCTGAAAGACTGGGGGCTCATCATCTACGACGAGGTACACCTGCTGCCAGCCCCTGTCTTCAGGACCACCGCAGACCTGCAGGCAAAGAGAAGGCTGGGGCTAACCGCAACCCTTGTAAGGGAGGACGGCAGGGAAGAGGACGTGTTCTCGCTGATCGGACCGAAGCGCTACGATGCCCCATGGAAAGACCTTGAGCACGCAGGTTGGATAGCCCCTGTCCACTGCTGCGAAATACGGGTGCCCCTGCCCCCTGCAGAGCGTAGAAGGTACATAAACGCCACACAACGCCAGGCCCTGCGCATAGCCGCAGAGAACCCCGCCAAGGGGCTAATAATACCGAGGCTATTGGAAAGGCACGGCGGGCTACCCACCTTGATCATCGGCCGTTACATATCTCAACTGGAGAAGATAGCCTCACAGTTCAAGGCACCCCTGATCACAGGAAAGACCCCACAGGAAGAAAGAGAGCTCTACTTCTACAAGTTCAGGAGGGGGGATCTGAAGCTATTGGTGGTCTCAGAGGTGGCAAACTTTGCCCTCGACCTCCCCGACGCAACCCTCGCCATCCAGGTGTCAGGGCGGTTCGGCTCCCGGCAAGAGGAGGCCCAACGCCTGGGCAGGGTGTTAAGGCCAAAAAAAGACGGGCAACCCGCCTACTTTTACTCGCTGGTCAGCAAGGACACAAAGGAGCAGGAGTTCGCCATGAGGCGCCAGCTATTCCTAACCGAGCAGGGGTACAGGTACTCAATAGAGACCATGGACAAGCTGTAGGACAGGCAAACCCGGAGAACACCCTGTTTTAACCCGCTTGAGAAACCCCAAAGACACCCTCCCATGAAAGTCAGGGGACCAGCTTAACGGCAAAAGAGTCGTCTCTGAAGGTGTATGGATGGCGCCAAAGTCCCCGACCCAAAGAGAGACGCATAGGCTCTCGGCCCAATTGCTTCTCCTCTTCATGGAGCTTGGCAGATGGCAGGTTTTAGCATGACAACTTACCGGGCCTGGGTTAAGAAAGGTCCCGTGAGCAAGCAGAGAAGCATAGGGCGTTGTTACCCATGAACAACAAAGAGAGCTACTACCGTATGGCCCTGGTGGCCGTGCTCTCGCTGCTCTCCTTCGTGGGGGTGGCAATGGAGATACGCTCTCCCCTCTCTATCTCTCCCGTCAAGGTTGTGGAACCAGTATTCCTCTTCTGGGGAAAACAGATGAACAAGGTTGAGGAGAAGGTCGAGGGCGCCTTCCAGGTGGTGCATTACTGGGAAAACTGGGAGCAGGAGAGGGAGCGCCTCGTCAAAGAGCGGGACGAACTACTGGTCAAGCTGCGCTCAGCCCAGGCAGCCATCAGGGAGAACCGCGAGCTTAAAAAGCTTCTCTCGCTTAAACGCAACCTTCCCTACCCCTCCATACCCGTCACCATGATCTGCAAAGACGGTACCCCCTGGAGCCCAACATTCATGGTTGACAAGGGAGAGAAGGAAGGGGTTAGGCGCGGTATGGCAGTGGTGACCCCCTACGGGGTGATGGGGGTGGTCATCTCAACCACCCCCCACACAAGCAGGGTGCTTGGAACAACCTCGGTGGATTGCAAGATTCACGTTGAAGACCAGGTCTCAGGGGTAAGGGGTATCCTGGAGGGAGACAACGCTGGTGGAATGTTCATGCGGTACGTGCTCACAGACAGGCTGGTCAAACCTGGAGACCTGCTGCTCACCAGCGGGCTGGGGGGCATCTTTCCCCGTGGATACCCAGTGGCGAAAGTGGTCTCTGTGAAGAGACTGCCCGGAGAGACCTTTCTCTGGATAAAGGGCAAACCCACCGTGCCCTGGGACGACACCCACTACCTGCTGGTGCTCAAGCGGGGAGAGCGGTGAAAAGAAAAAGGCTGCTCATCCTGCTTTTCACGCTGCTCGCCGTACTACTGGGACTGGCACAGGCCCTGCTCTCTCCCAGGGGAGCGGGGGAATGGCCCGTGGTGGACATACCCCTGGTTGTGGTTATCCTGGTAGCTACCCAGTACCCCTCGCTTGGCTCAATAGCCTTCGCCTGGTTCGCAGGGCTATCTCAAGACCTGTTCACGGGAGAGCTTTTAGGGCTCAACGCCTTTGCCAAGATGGTTGTGGCGGTGGGAGTGTTATTCTGCCTGGGATGGACAGAGG
>CAZQJB010000122.1:0-4712 GCA_964593115.1 uncultured Aquificales bacterium | reverse complement strand
CTTCTCGAGAATGAACCCCTCGCCCCCGAACAGGGCACCCCCTATTCTCTTCTGAAGGGCGATAGAGATCTCCACGTCTCCAACCGCTGCTATGAATGCATCCCTCTGGGCCAGAATAGACTCACTGGAAAGCCCTATGGGCATGATTCTGCCTGGAAAGTCACCGGCAAAACCGGCCTCACCCTGGCCCTCGTAATAGGTGAAGAAGAGAGACTCTCCTGCAAGCACTCTTTTACCAGCCCCCAATACCTTGTCCAAGAGCCCAGAACCCTCTTTCTCGGGCAGGCGGCTCTCCATCTCGACGTTACCCCTGATGTAGATCATCTTGCCTGCCTCGGCGAACAGGGGAAACTCTTGGCTCACCTTAACCTTCAGCATCTCTAAGTTGTCTCCCACTATCTCGTAGGCGGCGGTGCTTCTCTCAAGAATCCTCATCGCTATCCCTCCTCAACCATCTTTCTCCCCGAGTATCCTCTTAACATACCGGGCACCCAAGGTAAACCACTCGTGTATGGTAAGGGTGACATCTTGAATGCTGTCTATTCGCTCAACAAACCAACCACTGCCCCTTCCCCACACCATCAAGGGAACAGGATTACACGTATGTACGTTGCGGGACGGGTCCTCGAGGTTGCCGTGATCACTGGAGAGAATCACGGTGTCACGCTCGAGATCCAGGCCATCCAAGAATCCATGCAGGAACTCGGATAGGCTACCAAAGGTCTCGCGAGCAATGGCAGGATCCCCCTTGTGCCCGTTCACGTCGGTGATGAAATGCTCGTACAAGATAAGCCTGAATCTTCCCCTCTGTGCGGCAAGCACCGATCCCGCCTTGTAAGGGGACCAAAGGGGAACATAACCATACCCTATCTTGTGAAGAAAGCTGTTCGTGAACTCCTGGTAAACCGAGCGTTCTTCGCAAAGGTCATCGAGGGTGTGCAAGGGCAGCCCAGCGGTTAAGGCGTTGTAGGTGGTGACAGAGATAACCCTTCTCTCTCCTGTGAAAAAGGACGGCCTGAAGGCATTGATAAAGCTGCAATCAATACCCAGCCGCTTTGCCCTTACGAATAACCCATTCTTGTCTATGATTCCCTTTAGCATACCGTTTGGATACCCGCTTTTGTGGTATCCAAGCACTCCCTGGGCATTAACACCTGTCAGAAGCGAGGTCTGGCCCGTAGCGCTCTGGGGCACACCGGCCACTCCAAGCCTGGCATCAATGGATTTCACCAGCCCGCCGTAAGGCAGGGGCAAAGGTAGATAACCACTAATGGTACAAGGATCTCGCAGAAAGTCTTTTTTACTGAACCCGAAGAGAGGGATATCCCCGAAGTCGGACCTTGCGGGAATCCCCACACCGTCAACGAAGAGCAGAAACAAGGTGCCCTCAATCTCGAATCCCATGAAGGGAGTTTCTAAGGGCAGCAGGCGGAAAGGTCAATTTCTCAACAGAGCCTAAAACCCTACGACCATTTGACCAGCAAGATGTTAGAAAAGCCTTGCGGTAAGAGTCGGACACGTCACGTTCAACGGATGTAAATCATCAATTGCAGGAATAGTCCTCCTAAGATGGTCACGGAGTTATTCAAGAAAGCAGGAAAAGATCTTCAATTTACATGAACACCTTTATAAACGCCCTTTTCTGAAGTTTCTTTAGCCACTTGCGGTAAATCTGGTCTGCCATCTTAGACTCGAGCTCTGCCCTGAGCTTATCCTTCACCTTATCGTAGGGCACATAAACCTCTTCTTTTATAGAGTCTATCTTCACCACGTGCATGCCATCCTTCACCGGAAACATGCCCACATCGCCGGTCTTCGATGAAAATATGAACTTGTCCAAGGGCTCCACCAGTTCACCCTTTTTTACGTCGTCCAGGTCGGCGTACCTAAGCCCTTGCAGGGTGGCTACCCTTTTCAAAGACTCGCCCAGCTTCACCTCTTCGTACACCTTCTTGGCAACATCTTTTGCCTTGGCCATATCCCCATTGGCAGGTATGAACACATCTTCAACATGGGCCATTGGGGGCTGGTGAAACCTCTCATCCCTCACCTTCATGTAATAGGCCTTCACCTCTTCATCAGGCACCGCCACCCTCGAACGCACCTCCAGGTTAAGCACCTTAGATATCAGTATTCTTCTTCTTATCTCTTGCCGGTAAAGCTTCATGCTTACCCCCCACTCCCTGAGGCTGTCCTGCAGTTGCTCCCTTGTTATACCCTCCTTCTTCAGCAGGTTCGTTATGTACTCATCCACCACGCGGTCATCCACCGACAACCCAAGCTCCTTGGCCCTCTGCTCCTCCAGGGTATCCAGAATCAGCTTGTTCAGAATATCCCTAAGGGGAACATCCTTCTTACCCAGGTTCTTCTTCAATATCAGGGCCCTCTCTTGTAGCTCGGTGAGGGTGATAACATCGCCGTTCACAACTGCAACAACCTTCTCTATGATCATGGCCCTTGCAGAACCACACAGCAACACAACCAACGCCAGGGCAACCAGTCCTTTAACAGGATATAGCTTCATTCCCCCTCCACAAGCAGGGCCGACATAACCTTTTTGCGAATCTCTATCCTCGACCTCTTCCTTGCATTTGCCAACCACTCTTTCAGGCACCTGTCTCCCTCCCTCGAGATAAGAATTCTCTCGATCTCACCCTTCACCTCTTCCAGAGGAAGGTACCAGTCTTTCACCCTCTTCTCAACAAAGAAGAGGTGATAACCGTAGTCGGTCTTAACAACCTCACTAACCCTTCCTGGTTTCAACTTGAACACCACGTCGAAACCCGGAGGCTCTTCGCCTTTTCTTACCAGGCCGAGTCTTCCCCCAAAGGCCCTCTCGGGACCAATGGAGTACTCCTTCGCGGCCTTCTCAAACTCTTTAAGACCCTTTCTTTTCAATCTCTTCCTGAGCTTCTCTGCCTCTTCTTTGTTGTCCAGCACTATCTGGCGCAGCAGAACCCCATCCTTAACTAAAAAATCCCTTCTATGTGCCTGGTAATACTCCTTTATCTCACTATCGGCAGGGGGTTTAGGAGGACATACGGTCTCGGCCTCCTTACCCATAAGCCACAGTTTCTCTAACTCTCTTTCCCACTTCCTCTCCTTGAGAGATGTTGCATTCCTGTTTCCAAAGGCCAATCTCGAGATAAGCTCATTGGGAACCCTCAAGCCCCGCTTCCTGGCATCCTGAAGCAACAGCAGCTGGTCTATCATGTTCTGAAGAACGAACTCGGCGGTTGAGTTGACAACAGAGGGCTCCTCTGAACCCATCTCATGCTTCAAATCCTTCAAGAAGATGGGTTCACCGTTCACCAGGGCAACAACTCCCCGCTCGGCCATCTTTCTGTCTTCACCCTCTCTACCCCTTTTACACGAGGCAAAGAGAAGCCCCAGGCAGAGAACCAATACCCAGGCTGTAACCCTCTTGCCCAAGGGCAACCTCACGAAGCCATCAGATCCTTCCGTTCAGGGCATCTGGGTTCTTGGTCACCTTCATGCCCTTGCTGATCCTGGACAAGAAGGCGTCGAAGGCCTTCTGCTGCTTCTCTCTCAGCAACTTCTCTTTTATCTGCTTCTTCACCAAGGGAAAGGGCTGCAAAGAGGCCTTCTTCTTGTCGGTAACCTTTATCACGTGATAGCCAAACCTTGTCTTCACAGGCTTGCTTATCTGTCCCACCTTCAGGGCAAAGGCAGCATCTGCAAAGGGCTTCACCATCTGCTCCTTTGAAAAGTACCCAAGGTCACCACCCTTCTTGGCGCTCACGTGGTCAAGGGAGTACTGCTGAGCCAGCTTGGCAAAATCGGCCCCTTTCTTGAGTCTCTTTATGATATTCTCGGCCTCCTCCTTTGTCTGCACGAGTATGTGGCTGGCCTTCACCTGGGCCGGGGTTGTGAACTCCTTCTTGTGTTCACGGTAATACCTGGCGGCCTCCTGGTCAGTGACCTTTATCTTGCCAAGATGCTTGTCAAGAAGGGCGTTTATCAAAAGCTCGTTCTTGAACTCTTCCAGCTTCTTCTTCTGCTCTTTCGATAGCCTCACCTTCTCCTTCTTGGCCTCTATCTTCAGAATCTCTTTGCTCACCAGGTTGTCCAAGAACTTCTCCCTTATTGCCTTGTCTTGCTTAACCAACATCTGCATCCTGGGGGGCAAGGTCTGCAGCGCCAACTTGTAGTCGTCAACGGTTACCTCGTGTCCATTCACCACTGCCACTACATTGCTCTTAAGCCTCTTGTGATGCTTTGCGGCCTTGCCCGCCAATGCAGGTACCGAAACCACCAGGCCCAACGCCACCATCAAAACCACCAGTCTCTTCACTACACATCCTCCTCTCTCTCAAGCTGACCCACCCCATTAACACCACCCAAAAGCCGAGGCAAACAAGAGGCCACTATTCCTGCTGGATCCTCCTCTGCCCCAAAATAGAACTGCAAGAGATTACCCTTCAGCTCGAAGGGTCTCGAGTCGAGAAGCCTGTTCCATCGCCTCTTCGACACCCCACACAGGGGAGAGTCGGGATACCACACCATGAGCACCCTATTTCCCCGCCTCTGGATCCTCTCCATCTTCAACTCCCTGGCCCACACCCTCAATCTACCCTGCAGTAACAGGGCAGAGACCTGTGGAGGTAGTGGACCAAACCGGTCCCTCAACTCCTCCTCAATCTCTTTCAAACCCTTCAGGCTATCCTCTGCTGCGAGCCGCTTGTAGATGG
>CAZQJB010000121.1:0-4723 GCA_964593115.1 uncultured Aquificales bacterium | reverse complement strand
TGTGATCTACAACTACTTCAACCACACGACTGCCACCTACCGGGGTCTTTTGGGACAGAGCTGCTCCTTCTATCCCAGGTTTGGGGGACTTGGGGGATGGTACGACAATTACGAAAACCTGCCCCATACCTCGTACTTCTGCCTTTCAGACCTTTTCAAGGGGCTGGGTTACGATGTTATCTTTATGGGAGCCGAAACCAGGAACGCTGCTCACACCCACGACATGATGAGGATACTCGGCTTTCACGTACTTACGGCAGAGGACCTTAAAAAACTCTACTTGCGTGGCGAAGGTTTCCGAGCAACATGGGGGTTATCAGACCAGCAGATGTACCAGGCACTGGTGGGGTTTCTGAAGGAGAGGGCAAGAAGGCCCCATGCCAGGCCATTCTTTCTTGCCATGTACACAGAGGGAACCCATGCCTGGCAGGATGTGGGTTCTGATGGGGTCAAGTACGGTGATGGCTCAAGTAACACGCTTAACACCTTGCACAATCTTGATGATGCCTTCGGTAAATTCTGGAGCTACTACCAGGGCTCACCGTTCGCGCGGGATACTGTGGTGATCTTCACCGTTGACCATGCTCACTTTCAGGAGAAGTCTTATGTATCCCTTATGAGGAGGATGCATGAACAGGATTACAGGCCTGTGTTCGTGGACCGTATCCCCTTATTGATCCACGATCCCACCGTAATGCTCCCTGCAACCATAGACGCCCATGGTGCGACCTCGGTAGATCTTACATCCACCTTGGCCCAGCTACTATGCCTGCCAAACCAGAATAATCCCTTCCTGGGAAGGTCCATCTTGAATGGCAAAGACGGTGACCATTGGCCACTTGGGCTGACCTGGTACGATCCCCAGCTCTTCGTGATAGACGAAAAAGGCGTACACGGTGCATGGAGCAAGGATGAGAAATACAAGAGAGCTCGCAAGATAGGAAAGAGGTTTATAAGGTACCTGCATCGTATAGAGAGAATGGACTTGATATGGCCAGAGAGACACCCCGAGAGGTGGATGAGTTCGAAGCAGAGGGTGCTTTATGAGGCCTTTAGTGGTGTGGGAATGGTAGATGCGTGGCCTGCAGATGGTTCGAAGCTAAGGTTTAACCAGTTCAAGAAGCTTCCCGGCCTTATTCTCTTTGAGTGGCGCATACCCGATAAGGCGGTGAGGTACGAGCTATCGGTCACTTTATCCAGTGCCAACGGCACTTCTAAGAGCTGGAATATACCGTTGAAAGCGAATGATACGAAGCTGCTTATTGATCCGGGCAGGGGAATTGCTGGAACCTACTTTATCTTGAGCACCTCTAATACCTGGAATTCCTTAGTTCCCTACGAGGCCAGATGGAGGGTTAAGGCAATAGCCAAAAACGGTGACACCATCTGGAGCAGTCAAGAGCGTAGGTTCTACTTCGAGGCTGCCACCCATAAATGAACCCTCGTAGTGAGTGGCGGTCCCAAGGGGATTTGAACCCCTGCTACCGACGTGAGAGGCCGGCGTCCTAACCGGGCTAGACGATGGGACCACCTGTTGGCTGGGAAGGGAGGACTCGAACCTCCACTAGCGAATCCAGAGTCCGCCGTCCTGCCGATTAGACGACTTCCCAGCGCTCAATCTTCCCCTTTAATATAGCGGTCGCCTTTGGGGTGTCAATAGAGATACGCTCTTTGAGCTTCCCCATTTTTTGCCCATCTGTCACTTGACAAAGGGGGCCTCTCATCTATCTTATTGCACCCAGCATGGCGGTGTAGCTCAGGTGGTGAGAGCATGCGGCTCATATCCGCCGAGTCCGGGGTTCAAATCCCTGCACCGCCACCACCCTTCCACTGTGGCCCATGGTGAGGTAGAACTCTCCTGTATGAGGAAAAAGGGTTCGCTTTTCACCTTCTGCCCCCATTGTGGCGGCAGGCTCACCATTGACCGTACTAAACCGCTGCGTCCCCTGTGCCCGGGGTGCGGGTTCGTTCAGTACCGCAATCCCACTGTTGGGGTGGCGGTGGTTGTTGTGGAGAAAGGCAGAATCCTGTTAGGTTTAAGGGCCCCTGAGGTCTCTTTCGGTGGTAAATGGTGTATTCCATGTGGGCATCTCGAGTGGAACGAAGAGGTGCATATAGCTGCCATAAGGGAGTTCTACGAGGAGACCGGGCTATTGGTGCGCATCGGCAGGGTTCTGGCGGTGCATTCCAACTTTCACGACATGGATCGCCAGACTGTGGGGATATGGTTTGAGGGTGAGCCGGTGTGGGGCAGACCCCAGGCGGGTGACGACCTGATAGAGGTGGGCTTTTTCGAGTTTGACCACATTCCACCTCTGGCCTTTCCCACAGACATGCTGGTGATAGAAGAGCTAAGAGCAGGAGGAGTATTATGAGACATCCGCATTTAGACAGGCTCGCCGAGCTGATGGTGAGCTACTCCCTCGAGGTGAAAAAGGGGGACGTGGTGATGGTGAGGGGAGGGGAGGAGTCTATTCCCCTGGTCAAGGCCTGTTTCGAGAGGATACTTAAGGCAGGGGGCCATCCTGTGGTGAGAATAGGGTTCTCGGGGCAAGAGTACCTGTTTTACAGGCACGCCACCGAAGAGCAGCTTGGCTTTGTGGGAGAGATAGACAGGGTTACGGCGAAGAGTATCAACGGGCTCATAGCCATACTCAGCTCTACCAACACCAAAGAGCTTACGGGCATAGACCCCAAGAAGATGGCGGTGGCCCGGGCGGCACAAAGGGAGATACGGGAGATCTTAGACGAAAGGGAGTTAAAAGGAGAGTTTGCCTGGGTTCTTGCACCATATCCCACGGCGGCCTATGCCCAGGATGCAGAGCTCTCGCTGGAGGAGTACCAGGACTTTCTGTTCGAGTCCTGCGGTGTCACCCAGGACGATCCGGTGGGATACTGGAGATCTGTATCTGCCGAGCAGGAGAAACTATGCCGCAGGCTCGAAGAGGTGGAGACGCTTCGCTACCTGGGAGAGGATACGGACCTCACCCTCTCGGTGAAGGGGCGCAAGTGGATAAGCTGTGACGGGAAAAGAAACATTCCCGACGGAGAGGTGTTCACCTCTCCCGTCAAGGAAAGCGTAGAGGGCACCATCTACTTCGACTACCCGGCCTGTTACTCGGGGGTAGAGGTGCACGGCGTGAGGTTGAGATTTGAAGGCGGTAGAATAGTAGATGCCCATGCCGATAAGGGCGAGGACTTTCTGAACAAGATGCTGGACACCGATGAGAACTCAAGGTTTCTCGGCGAGGTGGCCTTTGGAATGAACCACGGGATAAGGCGGTTCACAAAGAACATACTCTTCGACGAGAAGATAGGGGGCACCATCCACATGGCGGCTGGAGCGGCATATCCCGAGACCGGGGGCAAAAACCCCTCTGGCCTTCACTGGGACTTCATAAAGGGCATGAAAGAGGGCGAGGTATATGCAGATGGTAAGCTCATCTACAAGGGAGGTGGTTTTATCTGGTGATTAACCCCTTTTAGGCCTGGCCGGGTAACCGCCATTGGAGCGTGTGGAGGCGATGGCATCTACATCTATCCCTTGGCCCACAACAACGCCTTCTCCCTTTAGCAGGTCTATACTCACGCCGGTCACGCCTGGCATGCTCTTTATCATGCCCTCTACCTTTGAAGCGCAGTGTGAGCAGTTCATATTGAGTATCTCGAAGGTGAGCACCTCTTTGTCTCCTGCTTCACAGGCACAGGTTTCAGTGGTGCAGGCGGTTCTGCTTTCAGAGAACCTCGCTGTCATCCGCTTGTAGATGGCGTAAAGTGTGAAGGCGGCCATCACCAGGCCCGATGCCACCTGCAGCGAGGCTGGTAGCATTGCCACCGTCTGGGCGCCGTTCAGGACAAACCATCCTGGTAACGCATTATTCAGAGTGTTCATAACTCCCCCAAACACCAGGGCGGTTGCCACTATGGTTCCCAGGTAGATGGTCACCACCCTGGCACCCATAACCCCCGCCATTGAGGTTATGGTGGCCATGTTGGTTGCTGGGCCAACCATCAGAAATACCAGGGCAGCACCAGGTGATAGCCCCTTTAGCATCATGGCGTATGCCACTGGGACAGAGGCGGTAGAGCAGACGTAGAGCGGCAATCCCACAAGTATCATTGCCAGCATAGATAGAAACCCCGTACCCACCACAGAAGAGAAGAAGTCTTTTGGCATAAAGTGGCTTATGGCCCCTGCAATCAGAACCCCTGCCACCAGGTAGTGGGCAAAGTTGTAGAGAAAGTCAACGAACCCGTACCTCAGAGACTCCACAAGCCAAGGGCCCTTCTTTTGAGATTGGTGAGGGGGAGTGCTCACCTTCTCTTTCCTATCCCTGGCTGCCCAGAGGTTGGTTATCACCCCGCCGAGCACCCCTCCCGCAAAGGCCGCCACTGGGCGTATCACCGCAAAGACGGGACCAAGGAACCCGTAGGTGACGAGAATGGAGTCAACCCCTGTCTGGGGCGTGGATATGAAGAAAGAGACCACCGCCCCTTTTGAACCGCCCTCCCGGTAAAGGGATAGGCCGGTGGGCAACACCCCGCAGGAGCATAGGGGAAGGGGAATGCCAAACAGGCTTGCCTTCACCACAGAGCCCAGGTTGGAGTCCCCAATATGCCTGGCTATCTGCTCTTTGGAGATGAACACGTGGATCAGTCCGGCTATCACCAACCCGAACACCAGATACGGGGACATCTCACACCAGATCTGCCATGTCGCCCT
>CAZQJB010000120.1:0-4743 GCA_964593115.1 uncultured Aquificales bacterium | reverse complement strand
GTTGGCAATGGTCTGCATTCCAAAACCTATTCCCACGCCCAGGGCCCCGAAGATTATGGTCACCTGTTTCATGTCCACCCCCACATCTGCTAGGGCCACGAAGAAGACCACCAAGATCAACACGTAGTAGATTAGCGTGGTGAGAGAGTTGACAAGGCCAGGCGAGAAAGCGAAGCGCTCTGTCATGAGCCTGTAGGCCTTTCTTCTGAGCAGCCTCACCAAAAAGACCCCCATTACCAGTATCAGGATGAACCTGAGTATGGTGTTCAGGGTGAAAGGGATCTGTCCGATGGTGACAAGGGGATAGTAGAGAACAGACCTGACTCTCTCGACTATGGCCTTGCGGTTCTCGGAAAACCAGATGTAGAGCCTGTCTATTCCGCCAACCCTCTTCTTCAGCAGGCCAAGGGTGTACCCCATCTCAAGCACTATCCACCTGCTTCTACCCATGTTCTCCTGGTAGAGCTGCGACAGCGAGGTTATTGTGCCTATCAGGCGCCTGTAGGCCACCATGAGCCTCGAAACAGCCCTGTCTCCACGGGTAGCTGCAGGAGGGTTTTGCTCGAGGGCGATGAGCTTGCTGTTGGTTATCTCTGATATGGTCTGCACCCGGTTGAACTCTATCTTGGTGGACTCAAGAAAGTTCTCTATGCGCTCAAGGCGTTTGTTCCAGAGTTCGAGGTTCTTGACCCTCTCTTGCCTTGAGCAGCCTTTCAGGTAACACCTGATCCACTGTAGCTGGAAAGAGGCATCGGCAAACTCCAGCAGGGCTCTCTTCTCTTGCTCGTTGGCCTTCTTTCTCTCTAACTGGTTCTCCTCTTGCAAAACCCCCAACCTCTCTTTTTCCAACTGAAGGTCTTTTTTCTCCTTCGATCCAAGGGCAGGGTCTTTCAGCCTCTTGACCACCTCGCTCTTCTTCGCCTCAAGTTGTCCTGCCTGCCTGGTAAGGTAGGCCAACCTTCTTCGCACCTGCACCCTCGCCTTCTCAAGGGCAACCTCCATCGCCTTTGCACGGGCCTGGGCTGCATCCAGGTCCTTGGGCTCCAAGTCGAGATGAAAGAAAACCCTCTTCAACAGCCGGTCTGCCTGGATCTTCAAGGAAGACAAGGTGGATATTGTCTTGCTAATGCGCGAGAGCTCCAGGTTTCTGGCCAGATAACGGGCCTGGGAGTTCAAGAGCTGTGCCAACACAAGGTAGAAGTCGGCAGAAGGGGGAGATTTCTTCTGCAAAGAGAGCCATTGGGCAGTAAGGTCCTTTATCTCAGACTGCAATGAGTCAATCTCTTCAGACATAAGGCTGACCCTTGACCGGGCAGCCTCTAACCTCTGGGTTATCGAGGAGTAGCTTTTCAGAAGTTCCCCGTACAGCTTCAACGGATACGGTGGACCAGGGGGAACAGTGGGAAGCTCCAACGAGGTTGGGCCAGGAGAGGCCAACAGGTCGCCCTCCAGCTTTGTCAACTGGTAGATCACCCCTTGCAGCAGGTCCTGGGCCTGGGAAAGGGTGTCGGCTTCACCCCCTGCCCCCTTCACCAGGGTACCCAGGTAATCGGCCATCTGCCTGCATTCCTGGATCTTCTCTTTGATCACCCCAACAGCGCCCCTGCCCAGCGGGGGCTGCAGGTTAAATGGGGTGAGCTTAGGGATAGAGGCTAAGGCACCCGCCGCAACACACAGCGAAAGGCCCAATACCGCAACATTCACCCAACGCCTCAACTGCACCTCCCGGGGTTTTTGGGCCATCTGGTACCACAGAACCGCCCTTGTCAACAGGTCTCAAAAAGAGATCTATCCATGACAAACCCAAGTGAGACCGGTTGCATCACCTCGCATGCCCTGCAGGTATGGGCGAGAGACGGTCTCCGGGATACAACGAGAACTTCCTGGTAACGTTTTTAGACAAGAGGAGATTGTCAGGAAAAGCTCTACCTCACCCAGATGCTTCACGCCACGGTAGCAGGAATCAGATGAAATCGAGTATCGACAGGTTGAATAACCGGGTGCCGGCAGCAAGGGCGGCACGATAGGCGTTCTCAGCCTGCTGAAGGTCAGACACCGCCTCTGAGATGTCTATCTCTTCGGTCTTGGCCAGCTTGTCCTTCTGGTTCAGCTTGAACTTGCTGTAGCGGTTCTCGGCCAGCTTCATGCGGTTCACCCAGGTGCCTATTCTGCTGTGGTTCCTGGTTATCTGGTCAGAGGCCTCAGTGGCCCTGCCCACCTCCTCCTCGGCGCCCTTGCCCACCTGCATGGTGAAGGTGTTGTCGTCAACCGCTATGGCACCAGAAGAGAACTTCAGGTAAACCCCATCTCTCACGTAGTAGTCCTTGTCGGGTTCGTCGGCCACGAAGCGTTTCACCACCTTGCCCTTGGCATCCTTAACCGTCACCTGCACTGGCCTGTGGTTGTCGGCGTAGAAGGGAATCACCTGGTCACCGTCGTTGAAGGGTATGTCTATGGGCAGCTCTACCCCGCTTCCCCCGGTGTTGTGTATGGGCCCGTTCAACACCGTGCCCTCTGCAAGGGTGGTGCCCGCGGTGTAGGTGGTGCCGCCTGCAGAGATGGTGGAGGGCAGTGTGTAGGTGTTTCCAAGGGTTACAGAGGCGGTATGGGTTCCCCCTGCCGAGATGGCCACGTAGTCGTGCATGGTGACCACGTCTGTGGGATCAAGGGGATCCACCTCTACCGTCCAGGTGGTGTTGTAGTTGCCCCGGAACTGGCCGGTGGTCATGGGCGGTGCCGTTCCCTTCCAGGAAGAGGGCATGCCCACCATGCGCTGGCCTATGTTGTTCTCCATGGCGTCTTTGAGGTCTTTGATCATGTCGAAAACGTCAACGCCGCCACCCTCGCGCTCCACGTGAAAGGTGCCAAACTGTGGGCCTGTGTAACCTGAGCCGGGAAGAAGGGTGGCAGACAGCTTGCTTGGGCCGCCTATGTTGTCCCTCAGCTTGATGCGGCCGTCCTCCATCCAGGCCTTCACATTGTAGCGATAGGCCTCTTCCAGCTTGTTCAACAGGTCTTTTATGGTGTCCTGCACCGAGTCCACCTCGCCGTTCCGGGCCCGGGGAAAGACCGTTTCCAACCCCGCAGTGTCAAGGCCGGTCATAGAGAAATCACTCTTGTTGTCTGCGGGCTTCCCCGTGGACTTTATGGTTATCTTTCCCAGTCCATCGGTTCTTGCCTCAAAGTCGTCCCAGCCGGCAGCATCTGCTGCATGGTTGACGTCCCAGGCCAGCGAGAGGGCGTTGAACTCGGCAGAGGCGCTTGCCTGGTCTGTTGAGATGGTGACAGATGCAGACTGGGGGGCAAATCCCATGAGGTAGAGGGGAGAGTCGGTGCCCACCGCCGTGGTGCTCATGGTGAAACTGCCCGAGGCAGCCCTGTTGAACATGCGGTACCCCTCTTGCCCCTCCCAGACCAGGCCCACCGGTGGAAGGGTGGCCCCTCCGGCCCAGTTGGCCCCGTCGTTCCACTCTCTTGCAAGCTCGTCAACGCTCGCTATCTCGCTTGAGGCGGTGAATGTGTATGTGGTGCCACCGGCACTCACCTGGATGGTGGTGCCAGCGGTTATGGGCTTGAAGAACCTGGCCTCAATGGTGTCCACCGTGTAGGCCCCGGCGTGGGTGGCCGTAACGTTCACGGTGACAGAGGCGCTCCTGGTGAGGGTGAAAGAGGTTGCTGCCCTGTTTCCCTGCATGAAGGTTCCAACCACCTTGTCTGCAACCTTGTAAACGTTCTCCCTGCCCTCGTCGTAGAGCACCCCCTCCTGGGGGATGCCAAGGGCCTCGGCTGCGTCACGCCCTATCCCTAAGGTAACATTGGCAGAGAGCACATGGGGCCCCGAGGTGGTGTCTATGGTGGTGCCAGCCGTGAGGGTTATGGAGCCACTCACCGCCTGGACAGAGACCGAATGGGGTCCCGCCTCCACCACCTCCCAGGCAAGGGTGTCTCCGTAGGTCTTGACCGTCACCTTTCCCCTGAGCGTAGGGTCTTCGTCTATTCTCGCCTGTATCTCTGAGGCCACGTCTTCGGGCCTATCGTAGGGATGCATAGAGACCCTGATGGTGTGCTCGGTGGCCGCCGCCGAGTCGTGTATGTTGTCGTCGTAGTAGAGCTTGAAGGTGGCAGAAGAGAGCACGCTTGCCGGTTGCCTTGTGACCCACTGCTCGGTCACCTGGGCGCCTATGATGGAAGATAGGTCGCTTTTCACGCTGGCAACCCTGTTGCCCAGGCTGTCTAAGGCCACGGCGTCTAATCCCACCGCCTTTGCCCTGCCAAGGCTGCTGCCAGAGCGGTCAACCCCCTCGATCTCCAGGGTGGCGCTGGTGGATACGCCGATGCTGCTCCACGGGGTGGCCTCGGTGGCGCCATCTATGGCCACGGCGGCACCTATCTTGCGGTGCATGGGCTTGAACAGACCCTCTCCCGAAAGGTTCACTGGCACGAAGCTGTGAAAGCCCACCTGTGTGTCTATGCTGTCGTCGTTGCCCCGGTAGCTAACAAACCCGCCCTGGGAGAAGTTGATGCCGTACTCTACCGTTTCCCCCTCTTTGAGAAAGTCTGCGTCAACGTTGTCCAGGTCTATCTTGAGGCCCCTGCCCGTGTCTATCACCGTGCTGAACCTCTCTGTTCCCGAGGCGGTGTTCTTCGACAGTTTCACCCTGCCCCTGTCGTGCAGCACGTTGTAGGTGGTGTGAGACTCGTCGTAGCTGTTGGCATCCACCTGCACCCTGTTACCCTCCACGT
>CAZQJB010000119.1:0-4744 GCA_964593115.1 uncultured Aquificales bacterium | reverse complement strand
CCTGGAGGTCTCGGGTTGCAAGGTGGTTGACTTCACCGCCAAGACCTATTGCTGCGGTGCCGCACAGATGGTGGCCAACAAGGAGGCCTGCCTGCCCCTGGTGAAGGCCATTCTCACCGACGCAAGGCGCAAGGGGGCCCAGGCGGTCTCTACCATCTGTCCCTTGTGCCAGTTCAACCTCGACTCGGTGCAAGAGGAACTGGGGGAGGGCATCCCCGTTCTCTATTTCACCCAGCTCATGGGCCTTGCCATGGGCGGGTCTCCCAGGGATGTTGGTGTCGGCAAGGTGCTTACCCCTGCCGATGCGGTGCTCCAGGCTGCCAAGGGGGTGAGATGATGGCCGAGGATGTGAGAATAGGAGTTTACATCTGCCACTGTGGAATAAACATCGCCTACAAGGTTGACGTGGAGGCGGTGAGGGACTTCGCTGCCACCTTGGAGAACGTGGTGGTGGCAAAGGACTACAAGTTCATGTGTTCAAACCCCGGTCAACAGCTCATAATCGACGACATCAAAGAGCTTGGCCTGAACAGGGTGGTGGTGGCCTCGTGTTCCCCCAGGATGCACGAGAAGACCTTCAGGAACGACCTGAAGAAGGCGGGAATAAACCCTTACCTCTTCCAGATGGCCAGCATCAGAGAGCAGGTCTCGTGGGTGACAGAGGACGAGGAGGAGGCCACAGGGAAGGCCAAGCAGCTGGTGAAGGCCGCGGTTTACCGTGTGGCCCGCCACGAGCCTCTGGAGCCCCGCATAGTGGACATAAATCCCAACGTTCTGGTGATCGGGGGTGGCATAGCGGGTATGCAGGCGGCCCTGCAGATAGCAGATGCCGGCAAGACCGTTTACCTGGTGGAGCGCGAGCCCACCGTGGGGGGTCACATGGCCAAGTTCGACAAGACCTTTCCCACCCTGGACTGCGCTGCGTGCATATTGACCCCAAAGATGGTCTCTGTGGGACAGCACGAGAACATCAAGCTGTTCACCTACAGCGAGGTGAAAGAGATCTCTGGGTACATTGGAAACTTCAAGGCCACCATTCACAAGAAGGCGCGCTACATCGACGAGGATACCTGCACGGGGTGTTCAGAGTGCGTCAAGGGCTGCCCCGTCTCTCTGCCCAGCGAGTACGAGTACGGTATGGCCGAGCGTACCGCCATCTACCGCTCGTTTCCCCAGGCGGTGCCCAACGTATTCGTCATCGACAAAGAGGGATTCTCGCCCTGCCGTAACGCCTGCCCGGCGGGCCTCAACGCCCACGGCTACGTGAAGCTGATCGGGGCGGGCAAGTACAAAGAGGCCTTCAGGCTCATCTTAGAGAGGGTGATCTTTCCCGCCTCCCTGGGCAGGGCCTGTCCCGCCTTCTGCGAGGGCGAGTGCACCAGGGGATTGGCAGGGGGCTCGCTTCAGATCAGGATGCTGAAGCGCTTCGTCTCTGACTGGTACTACGAGAACGAGGGGCTGGAGCTGCCCTTCGAGCTGCCTGAGAAGAAGGGGAAGAAGGTGGCGGTGGTGGGGGCGGGCCCCGCCGGACTGGCGTGTGCCTTCTACCTTGGGCTTAAAGGATACCAGGTGAAGGTGTTCGAGTCGGCCCCGAAGCCCGGTGGAATGTTAAGGTACGGCATACCCAACTACCGCATACCCAACGAGCTGGTGGACAAAGAGATCGAGCTCATCAAGAAGGCAGGGGTAGAGATCCAGTGCGACTCCCCCGTGGGCAAGGGAGGCATCTCTCTCAAGAAACTGAAGAAGGATTACGACGCGGTGTTCGTGGGCATAGGTGCCCACAAGGACCGCAAGATGGGGATAGAGGGCGAGGACCTGGACGGTGTATGGAGCTCCATCGAGTTTCTGCGCAAGGTGAACAGCAACGAAGAGGTGAAGGTTGGCCAGAGGGTGATGGTGGTAGGTGGGGGCAACTCCGCCATCGATGCCGCGCGCTCTGCCCTGAGACTGGGGGCGAAAGAGGTCACCATCGTCTATCGCCGCTCCCGGGTAGAGATGCCCGCCTACGCCGAGGAGGTGAGGGCAGCAGAGGAGGAGGGCGTCAAGCTCGAGATACTCACCAATCCCGTGGGGTTCACAGGCGAGAACGGCAGGCTCACCGCGGCCCGGTGCATAAGGATGGAGCTTGGCGAGCCCGACGAGTCGGGACGCCGCAGGCCGGTGCCCATAAAGGGTTCTGAGTTCACCATAGAGGCAGACCAGGTCATTCTTGCCATAGGCCAGGAGCCCTACAGCGAGCCCCTGGCGGCCCAGGGACTGAAGGTGAACCGCAACGGCACCATCTGGGTCGATCCCGAGACGCTGCAGACCAACATTGAAGGGGTCTTTGCAGGTGGTGACGCCACCAAGGGTCCGGCCTCCATCGTTGAGGCCATTGGTCTCGGGCGCCAGGCGGCTGAGTACATTGGCAGGTTCCTTGAGGGTGAGGAGCTGAAGGCCCGTCCCTACGAAGAGCACTGGATGGAGAGCGTTGACAAAGAGGAGGTGCTGAAGAAGCGCCGCTACCAGCCATCTGCTCCCACCTCCCTCCGGCACCTGGACCCCAAAGACCGCGTCTCGGGTTTTGACGAGGTGGAGCAACCCATGAGCGAAGAGGAGGCCCAGGCAGAGGCGGGCCGTTGCCTCGACTGCGCGGGCTGCTGCGAATGCCGTGAGTGCGAGAGGCTTTGCGAGGCCAACGCCATCCGCCACGAGATGAGGGACGAAGAGGTGGAGGTTGATGTGGGCTCGGTGATCGTGGCCACCGGCTTCAAGCCCATAGACCCCTCGGTGGAGACCCTATCCCAGTTCGGATACGGCAGGTACCCCGAGGTTTACACGAGCATCGAGTTCGAACGCTTGAATAACGCTGCCGGACCAACCAGCGGCGAGGTGCTCATGAAGAACGGCAAGAGGCCCGAGAGGGTGGCCATAGTCCACTGCGTGGGATCCAGGGATGCCAACAACAAGAGGTACTGCTCGCGGGTATGCTGCATGTACTCCATGAAGTTTGCCCACCTGGTTCGAGAGAAGGTGGGGGCAGAGGTTTACGAGTTCTACATCGACATCCGTTCGCCTGGCAAGGGATACGAGGAGTTCTACAACAGGCTGCAAGAGGAGGGTGTCCACTTTATCCGGGGCAAGGTTGCCCAGGTGACCGACGTGCCCCTCTCTCCCGAGGAGGAGGGCAGGCTCATAGTGGTGGCAGAGGACACCCTGGCAGGCAAGGTGCGCAGGGTTCCCGTTGACATGGTGCTCTTGAGCGTCGGGCTGGAACCCGCGGTAGGTGCAGAGGATATCGCCAGGCTCGTGGGCATATCCCAGGACCAGGACGGCTGGTTCATCGAGCTTCATCCCAAACTGGCTCCCCTTGCCACCGCCAGCGATGGGGTGTTCCTTGCGGGGTGTTGCCAGGGGCCCAAGGATATTCCAGACACCGTCTCCCAGGCCGAGGGGGCAGCGGCAGAGGCCCTCTCCCTCATCATGCGAGGGCAGGTTGAGGTGGAGGCCGCCGTCTCGTACATTGACCCGGAGGTCTGCGTGGGTTGCCGCCAGTGCATGGGTGTATGCATGTACTCTGCCATAGACTACAATGTTGCCCTGGGGGTGTGCCAGGTTGATCCCGCCATCTGCAAGGGATGCGGACTCTGCGCCGCAACCTGCCCCAACAAGGCGGTGACCACCAAACACTTCAACAACGACGAGATATTCGCCGAGTTAGAGGGGGTGCTGCTATGAGCAACAGTGAGTTCAAGCCAAACCTCGTGGGATTCCTCTGTTACTGGTGCAGCTACACAGGTGCAGACCTGGCAGGAATAAGCAGGCTCAAGTACCCCCCCACCTTGAAGGTGGTCAAGGTGATGTGCTCCAGCCGGGTTGATCCCGTCTTCATCGTGAAGGCCCTGTTAGACGGCGCCGACGGGGTGCTGGTGGCTGGTTGTCATCCAGGCGACTGCCACTACCAGAAGGGTAACTACTATGCCCGTCGCAAGATGGCCTTGACTAAGCAGCTTCTAACCACCCTGGGGCTTGAACCAGAGAGGGTGAGGCTATCGTGGATCTCCGCCTCAGAGGGCCCCCGGTTTGCCCAGGTGGTCTCTGAGTTCACCGAGCAGATAAGGGCCCTTGGGCCAAGTCCCATTGGAAAACAGAAGATGGTGTGAGCATGGTTTTACCCTGGCACGAACGGCCACCGTTGCATGGTGGCCGTTCTTTGTTTATTACGAGAATATGAAGACAGAAGAGAATAAGGGGACATTCATTCCGCGGGTGGGTGTGGTCACCGCCAGCCAAACCCTGCAAAGGGTGATCCAGTCTCACCTCGAGGGAGAGGCCCATCTCATCGAGATGGATTCACTTAACAGGATAGAGGAGGAGGTGGAGAAGGGCCGTCTCAATCTTTTGGTGTGCGATAGGGTGCCCTGGGAGGGGGTGAAGGCCGAGGACGTGATGGCTGAGCTGTGCAGGCTTAACCTGTGCAACCTGCCCTTGCTGGTGCTCACCTCGTCTGAAAGCCTTGATTGGGAGTTTCCCGAGAGAGAGCCTGACCTGGTCTTGTTCAAGCCCTTCACGCCCATGGTTCTGAAAGAGGCCGTGTTAGGGTGCATCTCCTTCAACGTGCTAAAGGAGGAGAAGCGCGTAGTGCTTATTGTTGACGACTCCCTGACCGCCCGCCAGATGGCGGTAAAAGGGCTTAGCTCCTTAGGCTACGAGATCGAGGCTGCAAAGAGCGTAGAGGAGGCCCGCGAGAAGATAAAGATGT
>CAZQJB010000118.1:0-4829 GCA_964593115.1 uncultured Aquificales bacterium | reverse complement strand
TGCAGGGGATACACCTTGACCCCTGCCACCTGCTGGCCTACGGGGCACTTAGGGCAGGTGAAGACCCTGCCACCCCAGCGTTCAGAGAGCCCCCATTCAAGGTGGAGCGCAGCCTGCCCCTTCACCTCATATTCTACCTGGCGCCCCCCATTGCCTTGATTCTATTGACTCTGCTCGTCTCCTTTCCCATTAAGGGGCAGCAGGAGAGGCTCACCGTCAAAAACCGGGAGTTCAAGAAGATCAAGGCCAGGCTTTCGAGGCTTGAGGCCAGCAGCAAGCAGAAGGAGAGGCTCGAGGCCTTGGTTAAGGCCCTCTCTTCCTTCAGGGCCGAGACGGGACCAAAGAAGATAGATATTCTGAAAGAGCTAACCAAGAGGCTCCCCGATGATGCCTGGGTGAGCAACCTGAACATAAGGGGCAAGAAGATGACCATCAGGGGCCAGGCCGCCTCTGCCATCAGCCTAATAAACGCCCTCGAGGACTCTCCCATGTTCTCCCACGTCCACTTCATATCGTCGGTGACCAAGAACCGCAGCACGGGTAAAGAGTACTTCAATATCCAGCTTGACATCGTCGCCAGCAAGGGGGGCAAGGCGTGAGTGGGAACGGTAAAGAGGGAAGGGAACGCATCTTGTCCATCCTGGACGGGTTGAAGGGGCTTTCTGGTGACCTCAAGAGGCTGAGGGACCCCAAGTACCGGGCCGACCTTGTGGTGGGGGTGGGCTCCCTGATCCTCACCCTGCTCATCCTCTTCACCTGGACGATCCCCACCACCAAGAGGCTGTTGGAGCTTCACGGAGAGGTTAAGGCCAAAGAGCGGCTTATTGCCAAGGGCAAAAAGAGAATCCAGCAACTCGAGATGCTGGCAAAAGAGACCAAGGCCCTTCAGGGTGAGAAGAAGAGGGTGGGGGCCTCACTGTTCGTGGGAAAGGGAGCACCCTCGGCGGCAAAGGAGCTCGAAAAGATATTCAAGCAGTTTGCCCAGGCCGAGACCGGTTTAAGGGTACGCCGCTACAACCTGAAGGAGACCAGGGAATGGAAAGGATACCATCTTTTCACCATAGAGGTCTCCTTCGAGGGAACGGTTAAGCACCTGGTGGACCTTCTTGAGGCCCTGGAGAACAAGGATGCACGCCTGCGCATATCGAGCCTGAGGGTTCACAGCTACAACAACTCGCTCAGAAACACCCCCACCTCCTCGAGGCTCAGAATAGACATGACCATCGAGGGGCTGGCCGAGTGAGGGCCTTTTGGTGGGCTTGGTGTTAAACCCTTGACAAATCAAGGGAGGAAACCTATAAAACTCCCCTGGAGAAGGCATGGAGCAGCAGGTATTAGACAATAGATCCCAAGAGGTTTTAAGGGCTGTGGCAGAGGCCTACCTGGCGGATGGCAGGCCGGTGGGCTCCCGTACCCTTGAGAAGACCCAGCCCTGGGGCATCTCTGCGGCCACCATCCGTAACGTGATGGCCGACCTCGAGAGCATGGGTTACCTTGAGCAGCCCCACACCTCTGCAGGCAGGGTGCCCACTGACAAGGGTCTCAGGTACTACCTTGACCACTTTCTCCTGGCAGGCACAGCACCCCAAAGGGTGTTGCCACCACAGGTGTACCAAGAGCTCTACAGGTACGCCCAGGACCCCAAAGAGCTGCTCAGGCACACCACCAGGCTCGTCTCTTCCTTCTCCAACCAGCTGGGGCTCATATTCATTCCCAACCTGAAGACATTGAGGCTGAGAGAGGTGAGGTTCGTGCCCCTGAACCGCTCAAGCATAATGGTGATCTTCGTCTCAGAGAGCGGGATACTTCAGCACAGGGTGATTCCCCGTGAGAAGGGCGTCACCGACGAAGACCTCTACAGGTTCGCCCAAGAGGTGAACACCAGGTTTGCTGGTAAAAGCCTTAACCAGGTGTTCGACGGGATACTGAAAGAGATGAGAGAGCAGAAGGCCCAGTACGACCGCATCTACCACAACCTGCTCAGTTTAACCGGCGAGGCCCTTGAGCTATGGAAGAAGGAGAACGAGAGCGAGCTATACTGGGACGGCATGAGTAACGTGCTGGAACAGAAGGAGTTCTGGGAAGACGTTGAGCGCCTGAGGGCACTGTTCAAGGCATTTGAAGAGAAGGGCCGGCTGGCAAAGATACTATGGAGGTGCATCGAGAGGGAGACCCTTCAGGTGGTGATAGGCAGCGAGGCAGAGGTGGAGGAGTTTAAGGGGGTCAGCATCTTGGCCGCACCCTGCTGCTACGGAGACAGGCCGTTTGGGGCCCTGGCGGTACTTGGTTCACGCCGTATGAACTACCGAACCATGGTTGCCATCGTGCAAGAGACCGCGTCTCTGGTTAACGAGATTCTCGCGAGAAGGGAAGGAGGACTGGCCTGAGATGGAAGACCTGAGAACACCAGAACCAGACGAGACCACCGATGCCCCCGAAGAGGGCTTGAAAGAGGGTGAAGCAGGGGCCGATGACGAGAAGAAGGCCCTTTTGGAAGAGATAGAGAGGCTGAAAGCAGAGAAGGCCGAGCTCGAGGAGACACTGAAGAGGCTCAAGGCAGACTTTGACAACTTCAGGAGAAACAAAGAGAGAGAGATGGCCGAGTTCAAAGAGCTGGCCAGCTCAGGGGTGATCTGTGACATTCTAAGGGTGTTAGACAACCTCGAAAGGGCCATTGCCTCGGCGGCACAGGTAACAGAGGTGAAGGACCTGGCCACTGGGGTGGAAATGATCTACAAGGACATGAGAAAGATCCTCGAGGCCCACGGGGTGAAAGAGATTGAGGCCTTGAACTGTCCCTTCGACCCACTCTACCACGAGGCCATCATGCAGGTGGATGACCCCGAAAAAGAGAACATAGTGGTGCAAGAGATAAAAAAAGGGTACACCATGAAGGGCAGGCTGCTCAGGCCCGCCCAGGTTGTGGTCTCGAAGAGGGTGGATAAAGAAGAAGAGGGGTCTTCCCAAGATGAAAGAGACGAGGCCGACGTGGCCTGAATGAACCGAAAGAGAAGAGATGACCGTGACCCAAAAGGACTACTACGCGATTCTGGGGGTTAGCCGAACCGCCACCCAGGAGGAGATAAAGAAGGCCTACAGACGTTTGGCCCTGAAGTACCACCCAGATAAGAACCCGGGGGATGCAGAGGCCGAAGAGAGGTTCAAAGAGGTGAACGAGGCCTACCACGTGCTGGGAGACCCCTCCAAGCGGGCCCAGTACGACAGGTTCGGCACCCTGGACGAGGGCATGCATCAGGGTGGCAGCCCCTTCAGCGACTTTGGCTTCTCCTCTCCTTTCTCCGACATGTTCGAAGAGGTGTTCCAGGAGTTCTTCGGGGGAGGGAGGCGAAGCGAGGCTGACAGGTATGCCCCGAAAAGGGGAGAGAACCTCTACTACTCGGTTGAGATCTCCATAGAGGAGTCTGTGAAGGGTGCGGCAGTCAAGGCCCCCCTAGAGCGCAAAGACACATGCCCCGAGTGCCGTGGCCTTGGTGCGGTGAACCCCCATGACATGGTGAGTTGTCCCACCTGTGGAGGCACGGGAAGGATACAGCAGACAAGGGGATTCTTCTCGGTGTCCCAGACATGCCCCCACTGTCTCGGCCAGGGAATACTCCTGAAGACCCCCTGCAAGAGGTGCAAGGGTGAGGGCAGGGTTGACTCCAAGCGCACCTTGACCATCAAGATACCCCCTGGGGTAGAGGACGGAACCCGCCTGAGAATCCAGGGAGAGGGCAACGGTGGCCTCAATGGGGGCCCAAGGGGTGACCTATTCGTGGACATCCAGGTGAAAGGGCATCCCTACCTGCGCCGAAGGGGAAAAGACCTGGTGTGCGACCTGCCCATAAGCTACGTGGAGGCCATACTGGGAACCAGGCTCAAGATAGACCTCTTCGACGAAGAGGTGGAGCTGAACGTCTCCCCGGGCACCCAGCCGGGAGAGACCCTTGTGGTCCGTGGCAAGGGGGCGCCATCGTTAAACGGTGGAAAGAAGGGGGATCTAATCGTCAACCTGTTGGTAGAGATACCCAAAAAGGTTTCTGCCAAAGAGAGAGAGCTTCTCGAAGAGCTCGCCAGGCTCAGGGGCGAGAAGGGGAAGGATTCAGGGGGCGGTATCTTCAGCAGGGTCAAGAACCTGCTCTCGTGAGGTTGCCATGCCTGTGACCCTACTCTTCTTCTTCGTGGGCCTGGGTATAGGTGCCCTTGCCACGGGATGGACGATTCTCGCCACCTGCGAGCGCATCTACCACAAGATGAAAGAGGAGAAGGCCGGGCTTGCAAAAGAGCTGGAAGAGACAAAGATCGCCCTTGAGGTTGAGAAGAATGCCAGGATCAAGCAGGTGACCGAACTCGAGAACGACCTCGCAGAGCTCGAGGCCAAGCGATCGCGCCTTGCCCAGAAGATAATAGAGAGAGAGAAAGAGATAGATCGCATGAGAGAAGAGATGCTCTCAGGGCGAAAGAGGCGATAGCCACACCTTCCCAAACACCCTCCTGTCGATAGAGATTTCTTATTGGCGGTGCCTTTCTGCCTGGTGGTAATAGGGTTCACAACGATTCTAAATGGAGGACTCGTGATGGGCGATTGGCAACAGATGTGGAAAGGGCTTCAGATAGAGATTCATGCCCACCAGGAGCTACTGGACTCCCTGGGTCCTGTTTACCAGCAGTTGTTTATTGACAGGCCTAACCGTCCCCGGTCCATGGGGTACTTCGATGCCGTGGTGGGGGATATCCACGGGGGCAGGGTGGCGGAGCTGCTCGATGCGAGGAGTGAGGGAAGACCGGTGGTGGGTATTTTCTGCATCTTCGTTCCAGAAGAGATAATC
>CAZQJB010000117.1:0-4840 GCA_964593115.1 uncultured Aquificales bacterium | reverse complement strand
TCCCGGGGGCCAATACAGCAACCTCAAGCCCCAGGTTATCCAGATGGGACTGGGAGACAGGTGGCAAGAGGTGAAAGAGAAGTACGCCGAGGTGAACAGGATACTGGGAGACATAATCAAGGTCACGCCCTCCTCAAAGGTGGTTGGAGACCTGGCCCTATTCATGCTGCGAAACAACCTGAGCGAGCAGGACCTGTACGAGAAGGGCAAGGAGCTGGCCTTTCCTGACTCTGTTGTTGGGTTCTTCAAGGGCCTCATAGGCCAGCCCCCCGGAGGATTCAACGAGAAGTTGAGAGAGGTGGTGCTTAAGGGCGAAAATCCCATAGACTGCCGTCCCGGCGAGCTTCTCGAACCTGTGGACTTCAAGAAGATGTCTGGAGAGGTGAAAGAACTGCTGGGAGCCACGCCAACCCAGAGGGAGGTGCTGTCCTATGTGCTCTATCCCAAGGTGTTCAAGGACTTCGTAGAGTTTCAGGACCAGTACGGCGACGTATCTGTGATGAGCACCCCACTCTTTCTCTACGGAATGGAGGTGGGAGAGGAGAAGAGCATAGAGATAGAAGAGGGAAAGACCCTCATCGTCAAGCTGAACGCCATAGGAGAACTCCTTGAGGACGGTACACGGGTGATCCACTTCGAGTTGAACGGCCAGCCAAGAGAGGTGAGGGTGCCCGACCGCTCTGTCACTGCAGAGGTGATTGCAAGACCCAAAGCCGACCCCAAAAACCCCTCACACGTGGGCTCCACCCTTCCAGGCAAGGTGATACAGGTACTCGCCAAAGAGGGAAGCAAGGTGAAAAAAGGCGATCCGGTAGTGGTGGTAGAGGCCATGAAGATGGAGACAAACATCATCGCCAGGACCTCGGGCACAGTGACCGAGCTTCTCGTGCAACTGGGAGACACGGTGTCAGAGGGTGACCTGCTGGCTGTGATAGAGGAGAAGTGATGGAGTTACCAGATCCAAGGGAGGTTGCAAGGCAGATAGGCCTGCACGACAGGCTGGTGCCCCTGTTGGGCATATCCATCGAAGAGGTGAAAGAGGGTTACGCAAGGGTCTCCATGGTGGTGGAGGATAAACACCTGAACGCCGCAGAGGTCTGCCACGGGGGGGCCATATTCTCTTTGGCAGATCTCGCATTTGCCCTTTCGAGCAACAGCCACGGCACAGTGGCACTGGGCATAGAGGCCAGCATAAGCTACACCAGGGCAGCGGTTAAAGGAGACACCCTCACCGCAGAATCCACAGAAGAGTCTATTGGAAACAAGACGGCAACCTACATTGTTAGGGTGAAGAACCAGAAGGGCAAAACAGTAGCGGTGATGAAGGGCACGGTCTTCAGGTTCGGCGAGCCCTTCCCCTTGAGGGATTAGTTTACCTGAATCTCCTCTTCGGCTATAACCCCACTTATGGCAGGATTGGTTAGAGAGATATTCGAAGAGCCCCCTTGCGGGGGAAGGTTCTCGTGTGAGTTCTTTCCTCCCAAGAACCCAGAGGAAGAAGGGGTGTTCAGAAGCACCCTGGACACCCTGATGAGATGGGGACCAAGTTTTGTGAGCGTCACCTACGGCGCAGGTGGAAGCACCCACGACGAGAGCCTGCACATGGTCTCAGAACTCAGCAGCAGACTGAAAATACCCGTTGTGGCACACCTTACCTGCGCCTACGCATCACGGGACGAGATGGCCCAGGTGCTAAAAGAGCTAGACAAAGGGGGAATAAGAAACATACTGGCCCTGAGGGGAGATCCCCCTAAAGGCAGCCACAGGTTTTCACCACCCCCCGGTGGATTCAGGTATGCGATGGAGCTGGTGGCCTTCATCAGAGAGAGACACCCACAGTGGTGCATAGGGGTGGCAGGATACCCCGAGGGGCACCCAGAAAGCCCTTCATTGGATGAAGACCTTGAACACCTTAAAGAGAAGGTGGATGCAGGGGCCGACTTCGTGGTTACCCAGCTCTTCTTTGAGAACAAACTCTTCTTTTCCTTTTTGGAGAGATGCAGAAATAAAGGAATAAAGGTGCCCGTGATTCCCGGAATACTGCCCATAACCAGCCTGAAACAGGTGCTAAGGTTCACCTCTCTCTGTGGCTCGTCTATTCCTGTAACCCTGCTGGAATCTTTAGAAAAGGCCGAACGGGAAGAGGGACCACAAGGTGTGAGAAGGGTGGGCATAGAACACGCGGTTAACCAGTGCATTGGCCTTGTGGAGAAAGGGGTTGAGCTTATCCACTTCTACACCCTTAACCGTTCACCCGCCACAGTGGAGATACTGGAGAAGATACTTAAATAACCCTTAGTTTTCGTACAAAGGGGTCGATATGAAGGTTCTCTTGATAGAGGACGACGCCATCCTCGGAGAAAGCCTGGTGGAGTACACGAGAAACCATGGAATAGAGACCACCTGGCTCCAAGACGAGGGAAGGTTTGCAGAGATCCTTTCTGTAAAGTCATTCGACGTGATAGTGCTCGACCTGATACTCAGAAGACAGAGAGGCGAAGATATCCTGTTGGAGATCAGGGCTATGGGGGTGACAACCCCAGTCTTAGTGCTCACCGCCAAGAGGGAGCTGCAAGACAAGGAGACCTGTTTCGACAGGGGAGCCGACGACTACCTCACCAAGCCCTTCGAGCCCAAGGAGCTGTTGTTGAGAATAAGGGCCCTCTCCAAGAGAAAGGTGCGAGAAAGCGTGGTATCCATAGGCAAGCTAAAGGTAGATACCAACACCAAAACAGTCTGGAGGGAAGGAGGAGAGCAGGTTAATCTCTCCGCAAGGGCATGGGACCTTCTCTATCTGCTGCTAAAGAACAGGGGGAGGCTGGTGACTAAAGAGCAGATCCTGTCTTACGTGTGGGGAGACACAGTTGTGGGTGAAGAGGTGATAAGGTTCTACATAAAAGAGTTAAGAAAAGTTCTCTCAAAAGATAGCATAAAGACCATGAAAGGCAGGGGATACATATTAAGCTAAAATTTGAATACAAGTCACTATTCAGCTTTATATTTGTGATGTTCGTAGTATTATTAGCATTCAACATAGTGGCTATACATGCGTTCATATCGTCCCTCTATAGCACACTAATAACACCAGATAATAGGATAACAAGATTCATAGTAATAATGATGGCATGGGAAACTATCCTACTATTATCCTCGACTATTTTATTCTACAGATTACTGATAACACACATACGGGCAAGAGAGAGGAACCGAGAGCTTCTTGAAATCCTGTTGGTAACATTCACCCATAAGTTGGGTAACTTCATATCGTCCCAAGTGATCAACTTAAACATAATAAGTGAGAGATACAACGACAAGGCCATTGACAGGATGTTAATAGAGCACCAGACGCTAAAAGAGGATATGAACCAGATAGTTAGAATCATGGAGAGTTTTAAGACTGGAACTCTTATGAATGAAGAAAAGATAGACATAAGAGTTCTAATCGATAAAGTGCTATATTCAATGAAAGAACAGCTAAAGAACAGAAACATAAAGATATATATAACCAAAAGAAAATGCCATGTGTTATGCATGCCAAGCGAGATGGAGATAGTTATTTATCTTTTGATAGATAATGCCATTAAGTATTCAGACAATACCATACATATCAGGATATCTAACATAAATAGAAGGGTGATTTTAGTAATAAGAAACGACATCTCTTCAAAGGAGATAAGGGGAACCGGGATGGGACTTAAGATAGTGGATAAGCTATGCAAAAGGTACAGAATCAAACTCAAAACCAAAGAAAGGAAAGAGAACTTCACTGTTCTCCTAACAATGGGTGCGGGACGGATGATCTCCCCCTGACCGTTGAGGAATGCTGGCTCACCTGCTTTTGGTAACCCCCACCCTGTCACAGAACTCACCAATGGGACACCTGCTGCAGAAAGGAGATATGGGTCTGCACAGGTTCTGACCAAAGGCCACCAATAGATCGTTTATCTCTATCCAGTACTCTTCTGGCAGCTTTCTTCTCAGAGCATTCTCTGTCTCCAGAGGGGTCTTGGTCTCAACGTATCCCCACCTGTTCGTTATACGATGCACGTGGGTGTCCACGCAGATTCCCGGCAGACCAAATCCTTTGGTGAGCACGAGGTTGGCGGTCTTTCGTCCCACCCCCTTAAGCCCCAGCAGTCCTTCCATGGTGTTGGGAACCTCTCCACCGTGCTTTTCTACCAGTACCTTGCATATCTCTTTGATGGTCTTGGCCTTGGTGTTGTAAAATCCCACGGGGTATATCAACCTGGCTATCTCTTCTTCGTCGAGTTTCAACATATCCTCGGGGTTGGACGCCCTCTCCATCAGTCTCCGCGTCGCCCCGGCTGTGGTCTTGTCCTGGGTGCGAAGGCTCAGTATGCAGGAGACGAGCACCCTGAAAGGGTCTCTCTTTTTTCTGCTCAACTTGGTGACAATGGGCTCTTTCCACTGGGAGTAAACCTCCCTTAGCCTCTTCACCACCTCGTGTATGTCAGCCTCTTTCACTCCACCTCCCCTGGGCAACAAGGGCAGAGGCCACAACTATTGCCGTTCCAGTTCTCAGTATCCTCGGGCCTAACCAGTAAGACGTCCATCCCCATTCTCGCATGGCCTCTTCCTCATTGGGAGTGAATCCCCCTTCCGGCCCCACCATGAGAAGCTCGATTCCAGGATCACATCCTTTATACAACATACTGGTGGCACCAGGTAGAAGGAAGGCACCTCTTCTACCCTGAAGCTCATTGAGGCCGGCAGGTTCCATGATCTTAGGCAGCATCACCCCTCCGCACTGCTTCATGGCCTCCACAGCCACCTTTTGCCACCTCTTCAGCTTCGAGGAGGAGACCTCTTGAAGTGAACG
>CAZQJB010000116.1:0-4912 GCA_964593115.1 uncultured Aquificales bacterium | reverse complement strand
ATTTTAACTAAGAGATCTACAACCAAATTCTCAAAAAAATTGGGAGAGCAAGACATTATCTTGTTTAACAATTGTTCTGATAGTTCATTGCGTAATTTCTGGTAGCCTATTGCAATAAGTTCTTCAGGGGTATTTTCAGCATATTTCCCAAGTAGTTCTGAATCGTTTTCTTCTGGAGTTCTATGTCTTGTTCTAAATTCATTGAATTCTGGGAACTTTGACAAGTAATTATTATCTATTTTCTGAGGAGGATTCTTTAGAACTCCCAATCCCCTTTTTGTAATCCTAAAATAACCTCGCTTAGGAGAGTAAAGTAAACCAGCCTTGACCAAATAGGTTCTTGCCCATCCTACTCTATTATCAAAGATTGATTGCTTACCACTGGGTAGAAGCATCTTTCTTTCTTCAGTAGTTAAGCCAAACTTTTCTGCAAGGTAATCTATTGCTTCCCTTATATGGTGTTCTTTTTCATCATCTGCAAATTTCAACAAAGGAATCATTATGGTTTGATAATCTGGTATCACTTTTCCGCCTATGTTGTATTCTCTCTATTTGCCATTTCCGATAACTCGTTCATATCCGAAATGCGGATATAATTCTGAGCTGAAGGAACCTATGTACCCTTCGTACCTGTTCGCTTCGTGAATGACAAGGGGTTCGCTGAACGGACTCCACAATGGTAATACCATCATCCCTGCACCACCCCTCTTATCTCTGAACACCCTTCTTGCTCCTGGCCCGTCTCTTTCTCTTCGGTGGTTTTTCAAAGGCTATCTCGAGCACCTGGTCGAGGTGCTTCACGGGGTGAAACTCTATCTCCCTCTTAACCTCTTTGGGCATCTCTTGCAGGTCAGGCAGGTTTCTTTGCGGAATTATCACGTGCTTTATCCCCATTCTCTTGGCGGCAAGTGCCTTCTCCCGCAACCCACCTATGGGCAACACCCTGCCAGAAAGGGTTATCTCTCCCGTCATGGCAACGTCCTTCCTGGTGGGCACACCGGTGAGGGCCGAGATGATGGAGACCGCCATGGTTATGCCCGCCGAGGGGCCGTCCTTGGGAATGGCCCCGGCAGGGACGTGGATGTGTATGTCGTTGCTGTAGTAGAAGTCTTCGTCGAGACCAAGTTCGTCGGTTATGGTACGTATGTAGTCCAGGGCCGCCATTGCAGACTCTTTCATAACATCACCAAGCTGACCGGTCAGCGACAACTTGCCCTTTCCCTTGGTGACTATGGTCTCTATCTGTATCACGTCTCCCCCTGTGGGGGTCCAGGCAAGCCCGAGGGCAACACCCTTGTCACCCTCTGAGGGCTTGTCCATCTCGGGCTGGTACTTTGGCGGACCGAGAAACTTTGCAACGTTCTTCGAGGTGACCCTGAAAGGCCCCTTTTTGCCCTCTGCCAAGGCCCGGGCGTGCTTGCGGCAGATTGACGATATCTCCCTCTCAAGGTTCCTCAATCCTGCCTCCATGGTGTAGTGGCGGATTATCTCCACTATGGCACCATGGGAGAACGAGATGTCATAGGGACTCAGGCCGTTCTCTTCCACCTGCCTGGGTATAAGGTAACGCTTGGCTATCTCTACCTTATCCTCCTCGGTATATCCCGGCAGCTCTATAACCTCCATCCTGTCCAGCAGCGGAGGTGGAATGGTGTGCACCACGTTGGCGGTACAGATGAACATCACCTTGGATAGGTCAAAGGGCACCCCAAGGTAGTGGTCAACAAACTGGTTGTTCTGCTCGGGATCAAGGGCCTCAAGAAGGGCCGACGAGGGATCACCCCTGAAGTCACTGGACAGCTTGTCTATCTCGTCGAGCATGAAGACCGGGTTGCGTGTCTTGGCCTGCTTGATACCCTGTATGATCTTTCCCGGCATGGCCCCTATGTAGGTGCGCCTGTGGCCCCTTATCTCGGCCTCGTCCCTCAGGCCCCCCAGCGAGGCCCTCACGAAAGAGCGGTTCATGGCCCTTGCTATGGACTTGCCCAGCGAGGTCTTGCCAACCCCTGGGGGTCCCACGAAGCACAAGATAGGCCCCCGGCTCTTGGTGCCCCTCAGCTTCATCACGCTCAGGTGCTCCAGAATGCGATCCTTCACCTTCTCAAGGTCGTAGTGGTCTTCGTCAAGTATCTCCTTGGCCCTCTCTATGTCTAAGCGGTCCTTGCTCTCCTTTCTCCAGGGCAGCTCTGTAAGCCAGTCCAGATAGTTGCGCACCACGGTGGCCTCGGCAGAGTCGCTCATCATGCGCGACAGGCGATTAAGCTGTTTCTCGGCCTCTTTGCGCACCTCCTTTGGCATGCGGGCCTTCTTTATCTTCTTGGTGAACTCCTCTATCTCTTCTTGCCTGTCGTCACCTTCACCAAGCTCTTTCTGGATGGCCTTCAGCTGCTCACGCAGAAAGTACTCCCTTTGCATGCGGCCCATCTCTTCCCGGGCCTCTTCTCGTATCTGCTGCTGCACGGTGAGAAGCTCGATCTCACGCATGAGGGCATGGGCCACCTTCTCAAGGCGCTTGGAGGGGTCAACGGTCTCTAATATCTCCTGGGCCACCTCGGGGCTGAGCCCAAGGTTAGAGGCCACCAGGTCTGCCAGTTTGCCAAGGTCGTTCAAGTTGTTCACAACCATGGCCATGTCAGGGGGGATTCCCTTGCCCAGGGCGATTATCTTCTCGAGTCCCTCCCTGACAGAGCGGCTCAAGGCGAGGTCCCTGGTGGTGGGCTCCTCGGGCTCACGCTCCCGTATAACCTCTAAATCAACCAGGTAGAAGGGCTCTGTAGAGACGTAGTCTAATATCCTCGCCTTGGTGAGCCCCTGCACTAAAATCTTTATGCGGCCGTCGGGAAGCTTCAACATGCGCATGATCATGGCCACCGTGCCCACAGAGTAGATGTCGGCTGGTGAAGGATCCTCCACAAGGGAATCCTTCTGGGTGGCCAGCATGATCATCCTGTCTTGAGAAAGGGCCTCGTCAACCGCCTTGATCGACGAGTCACGCCCCACGAAGAGGGGCACTATCATAAAGGGAAACACCACGATGTCCCTGATGGGAAGCAAGGGCAACCTTGTGGGTATGTTGAACTCCTCTTCCCTGTCCTTGGAACCGTTCTCGCCCCTCTCATCCCTGTCGAAGGGATGCGGCTCTCCTGGAACTATTATCAAAGGCCTGTCTTCTGTTCTGTCAGCCATTCACTCCTCCTCGCCAGCGGTATCCGCAAACCGCAGGTTTATGGTGAGCACCCCATTCTTGTAATGGGCCTCTATCCCTTGGGGATCCGGAGGTGGAGAGAGTCTAAGCTGTCTCCTGAAGGGCCCAAGGTACCTCTCCATAAGGTGAAAATGGATTATGTGATCCCCCTCTTCCATCGAGCTGTCGGTCTTAAAGCCTTTTATTATCAACCTCTCTCCATCCACAGATACCGACACCTCCTCTGGGTCCACCCCCGGCAACTCCACCTCTATATGGAGCATTCCGTCTCCCTCGTAAACGTCTATTGGGGGAAGCACCTGGCTGTTGCCAACCTCTCCCCTGCGACACCACCTGCTATCTCTCTCTTTTTCAGAATACTCCATGAACCTTTAATCCTCTCCACAGATTCTCCTGGAAGGTTTATAATCCCTGAAGCCGCTTTGTCAATTTGCCCAAGAGGCTACCCATGTTGACCCGCCATGCACTTGTTGAATACGAGGCAAGGTTGTAACCTGCCCAGGCAAGAGGCAGCAATGGGAGGTGATTACAGATGGAACTTTCAGATGCGATAAAGGGAAGAAGAAGCGTAAGGCGCTATAAACCCACCCCTATCCCGAAAGAGACCATCATGGAGATATACGAGATGGCAAGCTGGGCACCCTCGGGAATGAACCGGCAGAACTGGTTCTTCGTGGCAGTCACCGGAGACTACGTAAAGAGAGTGGCAGATATCTGCCACCAGGGCTTCATCGAGTACATAGGTTCAAAGGTCTCATCGGTCTTCTCCCACAAACCCGATGTGGTGAAAGAGACCACCAGCTTCTTTGCCACCCTGGGTGGTGCCCCGGTTGTGATATTTGCATACTCAGAGCCTGGTCCCGAGAGCCCCTACACAGACGTACAATCGGTCTCAGCAGCGATCCAGAACCTGCTGCTTGCCGCCTACGAGAAGGGGCTGGGCACCTGCTGGATGACCGGCCCCTTGAACAAGGAAAACGAGTTCAACTCGCTGCTTGGCATAGAGAACAAGAAACTTGTGGCCCTGATAACCCTGGGATACCCCGATGAGACACCAAAGGCGCCTAAGAGAAAGGGCGTAAAGATAAGCTTCTTGGGTTTCAAGGATTAGCCCACAGATGTGTTCGGGTTTCGAAATTTTCGATTCCCCATGCAAGAATAACCTTCTTTCCGCACGTTTTTGACGAACTCCACGACGGTGTAAATCGGTCTCTTCCCTCGGTTGCGACACCCAAGATGAGGACTCTACCACCGCCCTGCTAAGTGAGAATGAGATTGGCCAAATATCCGGTATTTACAGCAAAACCCACGGCTTAGAGTAGAAGCCCTTGTAGCTCCACATGGCAGAACTTGTTAAATACTCACATTGATACTTCAAAAAAACCGACGATGGTAATATAAAGAGCCGCGTTTGCCCGTTAAGGTGAGAAGTGTTTAGGCGAGATTAGAGGCAATTTAACAAGAGGAGACAGAGTTGCCCCCTAAAAAAGAGAAAGAGACGGTTTTGAAAAGAGAGCTGAGCTTCGATGCCCTGAAAAAGGAGCTGCCCATAGGTCAGTCATGCACAGTAAGGGCCCAGCGGGGCGACCAAAAGGTGCTTTACAGCAGCATACAGGACCTCACCGACAACGGGGTGCTCATCTCGCTTCCAACCGACGATAGGGGCATACCCGTGCTCATCAGAAACGGGGAGGTGATAGAGGTCAG
>CAZQJB010000115.1:1898-4919 GCA_964593115.1 uncultured Aquificales bacterium | reverse complement strand
ATTTAACATGGGGATTTCTCCAGAGGTCATAGAAGAGATCAAGGGGCGTCTCGACCTGGTGGAGGTGGTCTCTACCTACCTCCCCCTACGCAGGGCGGGTAGAAACCTCATAGGGCTGTGCCCATTTCACAGGGAGAAGACCCCGTCCTTCACGGTTAATCCAGAACGCCAGTTTTTTCATTGCTTTGGATGTAAGGCCAGCGGAGATGTCATCTCTTTCGTGATGAAGGTGGAGAACCTCGATTTCTCAGAGGCGGTAGAGATTCTGGCCGAGAGGGCCGGGGTTGAGATCCCTGAAGAGAGTGGAGGCAAGGAAGACCTCGAGGGCATCAGAAAGGCCTACGCCGTTGCCTGCCGTTACTACGCCGAAAGGCTATTCTCCAGGGCTGGCGAGCAGGCCCTGGATCACCTCGCCCGCAGGGGGGTGAACAGGGAGTGGGCCGAGAGGTTTGGCATGGGATACGCCCCAGGGGATGCCTCGGGATTCATCTCGGCCTTAGAGAGTGAAGGCCTCTCCCGCAGGCACCTGGTGGAGTGGGGTCTTATTGGTAAAAGAGAGGACGGTTCGCTCTACCCCAGGTTTCGTGACCGCCTGATGATTCCCATACACGACGAGAAGGGCAGGGTGATAGCCTTTGGAGGAAGGGCGTTGCAAGAGGGGCAAGAGCCCAAGTACCTGAACTCTCCCGACACCCCCCTTTTCCAGAAGGGAAGAACCATATTCGCCTACCACCTTGCAAAGAAGAGCGCCAGGGAGAAGGGTGTTATACTGGTGGAAGGCTACATGGACGTGGTGGCCTGTCACATACATGGGTTCGACAACGCGGTGGCCGCCCTGGGTACGGCCTTCACTCCGATTCAGGCCCGAAAGGTAGAGAGGCTGTCAAAGAAGGTGTTTCTGCTCTTCGACGCAGACGAGGCAGGTTGGAAGGCCACCTTGAGGACAGGGGAGGTCTTTCTGCATCACGGCGTGGTTCCCAGGGTTGTTGGCCTGTCCCAGGGTGAAGACCCTGACTCCATGCTGCGAAAAGAGGGAACCGAGGCCTTTGCCCGTGCACTTGAGGAGTCACAGGACTTTGTGCTCTCGGTCTTCTCCAAGGTGGCCGGCAGCTACGACCTCTCCAAGGCCGACCAGCGTTCCACCTACGCCAGTGAGATGGCCAGGCTGGTGGGCAGGCTTGGTGATCCTGTTCTTCAGGACTCGTACCTCATGGAGCTGTCGAGGCTCACGGGGATAGAGCGGGCGGTGCTCAGGGATGCCGCCGCCAGGGAAGAGGGCCGCAAGAGGCCTGCCACTCTCCGCAGGCGCAAGCGTGAGGGGATTCACTGGGAAGAGATGCTGTTGGGTGTGCTCTTTGCAAAGCCCTCCCTGTGGGCAGATTTGAGGGGTGATATAGACCCGTCTCTCTTCAGGATAGGGGCAATGAGAGAGGCCGTTGAGGCCATAGAGCGATACGCCAGCCCCCAGATGGCCATGCCAGCCCTGGGTGAAGAGGCCAGGGAGAGGGTGACCAGGGCGATACTCGAGATCCCCCCTGGCGAAGAGGAGAGCGTGGTTAAGGGCTGTATGGAGAGGCTGAGAGGCAGAAGGTTGAAAAAGGAGATAGAAGAGGTGAAAGAGGCCCTGTCTTCTGCCAGGGACACAAGGGACAGGCAGGCTCTTTCCCAAAGGTACTTGGGTTTGATGCGTGATCTTAAGAGCATAAGAAGAGGAGAGGACGTTCATGAAGAGCTTTGAGTTGGTCCAGCTTGGGAACCTTAGAAAACTCATTGCCCAGGGCAAGAAGCAGGGGTTTCTCACCTACGATGACATCAACGAGACCCTGCCTCCCGAGATGACCAAGCCCGAGCAGATAGAGAGAGTTCTCAACGTGTTAGAGGAGATGCACATACAGGTTCTCGACGATCCCACCCAGGCCATAAACCTCGAGGCAGAGGTGGCGGATGTGGACGACGAGGAGGTGGCACTGGCCTTCAAGGACGAGGAGATCACCTCTTCCCCTTCGGATCCCGTTCGCATGTACCTGCAAGAGATGGGCTCTATTCCCCTGCTCTCCCGGGAGGAGGAGGTGGAGCTGGCCAAAAGGATAGAGAGCGGCAGAAACCGGGCAATAGACGCGGTGATGAGCATTCCCCTGACGGTTAAGGAGCTGCTGAAACTAAGGGGTGACATAGAGAGCCACGAGGTTGAGCTGGAAGAGGTCTTTCTTCTGGACGAGGAGGAGGACATGGTCCAGAAGAGGGAAGAGATACTCCAGCGTCTGGACGAGCTCGAGCTGCTCTTCTCCACCTTCGAAAAGAGCCAGAGGCGTCTCTTTATTGAACAGAAAGAGCTGTCAGAGGACGAGCTGAACGCCTTGAAGGAAGAGGTTGAGTCTCAGCGCAAGGCCATGGTGAGAATAATAGAGGACATGCACCTCATCAGCTCACAGGTGAACCGCCTTGTTGACCTGGTGAGAAGCTACGTGAAAGAGGGAGAGAAGGCCCGTAGAAGGATACGCCAGTGCGAAGAGATATTGCTTATGCCCACCTCCACCTTTCTCAGGTTCTACAAGAACATGGAGTCCATAGACGACGAGGAGGAGAGGGAGGCAAAGCTGCGGCAGGTGACCAACATGGACCCCAAAAGGGTGGAGCAGCTTGCCCACGAGATAATGGACCTTCAGGAGAGGGTGAGGGCCATCGAGATGGAGGCGGCCCTTCCACTGGACGAGCTCAGCAGGGTGCTCCAGATTATTGAGGAGGGGCTCCAGGAAGAGAGGGACGCCAAGCGTTTTCTGGCAGAGGCCAACCTGAGGCTGGTGGTGAGCATAGCCAAAAAGTACACCAACAAGGGCCTTCACCTGCTCGACCTGGTGCAAGAGGGCAACATCGGCCTCATGAAGGCGGTGGACAAGTTCGAGTATCGCCGTGGCTACAAGTTCAGCACCTACGCCACCTGGTGGATACGCCAGGCCATAACCAGGGCCATTGCCGACCAGGGGCGCACCATCCGTATTCCCGTTCACATGATAGAGACCA
>CAZQJB010000115.1:0-1888 GCA_964593115.1 uncultured Aquificales bacterium | reverse complement strand
TCGCGAAAGATGGTGCAGGAACTGGGGCGTGAGCCCACCCCCGAGGAGATAGCGGCGAGGCTCGAAATCCCCACTGAGAAGGTGCGCAAGATACTGAAGATAGCCAAAGAGCCCATCTCCCTCGAGACCCCCATTGGCGAGGAAGAGGATAGCCAGCTTGGCAACTTCGTAGAGGACAAGTCCATCGAGTCCCCCGTGGACACCGCAATAGACATGACCCTGAAAGAGCAGATAGAAGAGGCCATGAACCTCTTGACCGACCGAGAGAAGACGGTGATCGAGATGCGTTTTGGAATAGGGTTGAACGCCGAGCACACCCTGGAGGAGGTGGGTAAGGTGTTCCACGTCACCAGGGAGAGGATACGCCAGATAGAGGCCAAGGCCTTGAAGAAGCTAAGGGGCCCGGCACCCTGGGAGAGCGTTGAGGCCGGGCTGGAAGAGGAGGAGGCAGATCCGCTCAGTGCCAGGTCTTGACGGGTGGTGGCCCCGCTGGTAGATACCCACCATGGCAAGGCCGCTGCGCATAGAGTTTGCTGGGGGGCTCTACCTGGTCACCACCTGGGGTAACGCCAGGCAGCCCATTGTGGAGTCAGACGGCGACAGGGAGCTCTTTTTGCAGGTTCTCGGTGAGACGGTTGACCGTTTCAAGTGGCTGTGCCACGCCTACGTGCTCATGGATAACCACTACCACCTGGTGATCGAGACCCCCATGCCCAACCTGTCCCGGGGCATGCGCCAGCTCAACGGGGTTTACACGCAGATGTTTAACTCCCGTCACAACCGGATAGGCCATCTTTTTCACGGCAGGTACAAGTCCTTTGTTGTTGAAGGCAAGATGTTATTGGATGTTAGCCGTTTCGTGGTTACCAATCCCGTGAGGTTGGGGATGGTGTCAGACCCCGCCTACTACCTCTGGAGCAGCTACCGCTCCACCGCCGGCATGAGGGAGAAGGAGCCCTGGCTTCACACCGAGGGTGTCCTCTCGGCCTTCGGGGAGCATGCGGATTCCACCGAGGCCTACCGGGCCTTCGTCGCCAAGCCTGCCGGCCCCCTCAAGGTGAAACACCAGGCCTTCATTGGCAGCGACGAGTTCATCGTGCAGGTTCGCTCCATGATCAAGGGAAAGAAGCGCAGCGACAGTGAGATACCAGTCTTCCAGAGACACCCTGGCAGGGTGCCCCTGCCTGAGCTTGCCAAGACCTGCGATTCCCGGGGAGAGTGGATGTACAAGGCCTACCGGGAGGAGGGGTACACCATGAAAGAGATAGCCGACTACGCAGAGGTCCACTACTCCACGGTGAGCCGCATCATAAAACAGTACGAGAGGGGGCTGAAGGAGCCGCGGTGAGCCAAGTAAGGGTGCATGGGCCGTGCTGAGAACCTTCTCCAAGTACTTCGTCAGGGGCCTGCTCTTCTTCATTCCCGCCGTTGTCACCATCTACCTTTTCTACTTTGCCTTTGCCAAGCTCGACAAGCTGTTGGGTGTTCCCATTCCCGGCCTGGGATTGGTGATTGTGGTGGCGTTCATAACCCTTCTGGGGTTTCTCGCCTCCAACTTTCTGACCGGTTGGCTCTTTGGGGCGATGGACTGGCTGTTCGAGCACATCCCCATGGTGAAGATCATCTACAGGGGCATAAAAGAGATCACCCGATCACTGGTGGGAGAGAAGAAGACATTCACACACCCGGTACTGGTGGCCCCTTCAGAGCAGAGCGACATCAGGCTGGTGGGGTTCGTGACCGACGAGAGCCTCGACCAATGGGGACTACACCACAGCATCGCCGTTTACCTGCCCCAGTCTTACAACTTCGCTGGTAACGTGGTTATCGTGCCTAAACTCAAGTTCCCCTCAAAAACTCCCTGTAAATAGCAACAAACTCGTGTAAC
>CAZQJB010000114.1:0-4931 GCA_964593115.1 uncultured Aquificales bacterium | reverse complement strand
GCCCCGATTAGGGAATAGGGGGATTTTTCAAGGTTACCCAAAAGGGAGGGCCAATGGCCCTCCCTTTATTTTCAAGTCTTTCAGGCTTTTACAAAAAAGGAATGAACGTGGTCACAGACGCCCTGGCAAGCTCTATGAGGTGATGTGGATAGATACCGAAGAAGAGGGTGAGAATACCCACTATGGCAATGGCCACCGTCAGGGTGGGAGCGCCCTGGGGCCTCGGTAGTGAGCCGTCAGGGGCCTTACCCATGTACATGGCCTGGGCGAGGCGGAAGTAGTAGAACAGCGACACCACGCTGTTAAGCACCGCTATCACCACCAACCAGTAGAACCCTGCCTTTATGGCGGCAGAGAAGAGAAGGAACTTGCCAATGAACCCAGCCGTGGGAGGTATGCCCGTAAGCGAGAGCAAGAAGACCACCATGAGAAGGGCCGCCATGGGATTGGTGTATGCGAGACCGTTGAAGTCCTTAACCTCGTCACCCACTATCCCGTCACGGCGCAGCAGTACGATCACGCCAAAGGCCCCCATGTTCATGAAGGCGTAGGCGAAGAAGTAGAAGGCAACCCCCGCAAGCCCTGTGGTGTTTGCCGCCAGTATGCCCAGCAGCATGTACCCGGCGTGGGCAATGGAGGAGTAGGCCAGCATGCGCTTGACGTTGTTCTGCAGGGCGGCGGTCACGTTTCCTATGGTCATGGTGAGGGCGGCGATCACCCACAACAGAACCTGCCAGTGGGGGGTGAGAAGCCCTATGGCCACCACGAACACCCTTATCAGCGCCGCAAATGCCGCTGCCTTGGGGGCCACCGAGATGAAGGCGGTGACAGGGGTTGGTGAGCCCTCGTAAACGTCAGGGGCCCAGAAGTGGAAGGGTGCCATGGCTATCTCTAAGCCGAAACCTGCAGCCAATAAGAACATGGCCAGAATAAGCACCGGGTTGTCTTTAAGGCCCTTGAGCTTGATGGTCTCGGCTATGGTGTTCAGGTTGGTGCTGCCCACCACCCCGTAGGTCAGGGCGATTCCGTAAAGCAGGATCCCCGAGATGAACACACCCACCAGGAAGTACTTAAGTGCAGCCTCGCTGCTCTTCTCGTTGAACCTCATGAACCCAGAGAGCACGTAAACCGACAGGGCCATGGTCTCGAGGCCGATGTAGATCACCACCAGGTCTGTGGCAGACACCATCACCATCATACCCAGGGTGCAGAAGAGCATCAGGGCATAGTACTCACCAAGGCTCACCTTCTCGATCTCGAGGTACCTCAGGGATATGAGCATGGTGATGGCCGTGGCGAACAGGAACACCTCTTTGAAGATAACGGCGAAGTTGTCCACCACGAACATGCCAGAGAAGGTCGTGGCCGAATAACCCCAGTAACGCATGGTGAAGAGGCCTGCTATCACCGTGCCCGCAAGGGCCAGCACGCCTACGGCGCGCTTCTTCTCCTTGGGCACGAATAGGTCAACTATCAGAAGCGAACAGGCCAGCGCCGTCACCAGGATCTCCGGCCCAATGGCTACGAGGTTTGGAACCGGAAGCATCGTTGTCATCCTATCTTCTCCCTATCCCAGGTCTCAATCCAAGACCTTGGTTTCGTCGGTTTTGTCTGCCTTGGTCAGTTTGAGCTGCTTCTTTATCCTGGCCTCGTGCTGAAGCCTCTTCTGGTAGTAATCGGGATTCACCTGCTGAACCAGGTGCTTAACCGAAACCTCCATCACGTTAAAGATGGGCTTGGGATAGATGCCGATCCAGATGAAAGAGAGCACCAAGGGGGTCATGTAAACCCACTCCCTGAGGTTCATGTCGGTGAGTTTCAGGTTCTTCTCGTTGGTGATACGACCGAACATGGTGCGCTGGTAGAGCCAGAGCATGTAAGCAGCTCCCAGAATGACCCCCGACACCGCAAAGGCCGCATAGACCCAATTGTGCTTGAACACGCCGGCCAGGCAGGTGAACTCACCGATGAACCCGTTGAGTCCAGGCAGGCCGATGGAGGAGAGCATGGTGATCATGAAGAAGGCTGCGAAGACGGGCACCACCTTAGATATTCCGCCGAACTCCTTGATGAGCCTGGTGTGGCGCCTCTCGTAGATGATTCCCACGATAAGGAACAAGGCGCCGGTGGAGACACCGTGGTTCAGCATCTGCAGTATGCTACCCTCGAGACCCATGGGATTCAGCGCGAACATGGCAAGCATCACCAGTCCCATGTGTGAGACAGAGGAGTAAGCCACCAGTTTCTTCATGTCCTCCTGCGCCAATGCGCAGAGGGCCCCGTAGATTATCGCTATTATGGCGAGCGTTGCCACGAAGGGAACGAAGTAGTTGGCCGCCGCAGGGAAAAGGGGAAGGCTGAAACGCACGAAACCGTAGGTTCCCATCTTCAGCAGCACGCCGGCAAGGATGACGGACCCTGCAGTTGGTGCCTCCACGTGGGCGTCTGGAAGCCATGTGTGGAAGGGGAAGAGGGGCACCTTTATGGCGAATCCAAGGAAGAATGCCAAGAACAGCCAGAACTGCAGCCCGGCAGGCAGGTGCATCATGTTGGTCCACTTGACCAGGTTGAAGCTCCACTGTCCGGTGACGTGGTGGAAGTAGAAGTAGGCGGTGATTATGGCGATGAGCATGAAGAGGCTTCCGAATAGGGTGTAGAGGAAGAACTTGATGGCGGCGTAGAGCTTTCTTGGCCCACCCCAGATACCGATGAGGAAGTACATGGGAACCAGCATAACCTCCCAGAAGACGTAGAAGAGGAATACGTCTAAGGCACAGAAGACACCCAGCATACCGGTTCCAAGGGCCAGCAGGGCTATGTAGTACTCCTTCTCACGCTCCTGGATGTAGTTGAATGAAGAGAGAACCGAGATGGCCATGAGGAAGGTGGTGAGCAGGATCAGCAGAACGCTTATCCCGTCCACTCCAAAGTAGTACTCCACCCCCAGCGCCTTTATCCACGAGACTCTCTCCACGAACTGGAAGTGCCAGGTGGTTCTGTCAAAGGCGAACCACAGCGGCAACGAGACCAGAAAGTCGATCATCGCAACCACGAAGGCGAAGTACTTGATGACCGTGGTCTTCTCCTTGTTGATGAAGAGAATCAGAAAGGCACCCACAAGCGGTATGTAGGTTACCAGGGAGAGGATCGGAAATCCGAAACTGTTGCTCCCAAAGTCCATGACTCACATCCTCCTTAAATAAGCTCTGATTTTACAGTGCGTGGGCCACCAGGTAAACGGTGACCATCACAACTATGCCCAGGGCCATGAAGAACATGTAGTTCTCCACGTAACCCGTGTGGATTCTCCTGAAGCCCTGCGAGAGGTACTCTACGAACTTGGCGGACCCGTTCACCATTCCATCCACCACGAAGGGCTCCGTGCACACCCTTGTTATCCAGGCCGCCTTCTTGCCCAGCCAGGCGGCGCCGTTCACGGCCCCGTCTATTATCCACTGGTCGAACTTCCAGGAGTAGAAGGCGCCGTCCACCACCCTGTCTATCACGAAGAAGAAGTAGATCTCGTCAACCCAGTACTTGTTGTAGAGAACCTTGTGCAACAACCACAACCTTCTCTGCCACACAACGGGATCTATCCAGCGCTTCATGAAGGTGGCGTAGGCAAGGGCGATACCGCAAAGCCCGGCCACCACCGATATGCCCACCAGCACCATCTCTGGGGGACCCTCGGCGGCATGGGCAGCGTGGGATGCGGCATGAACGGCCTCGTGGGCAGTGGCTGCCACCTGGTGGGCCGCAACCGCCGCATGCTCAGCCCCGTGGCGCACGGTCTCGGCAATCGCTGCAGCGTGCTCATGCCCGTTCTCGAAAACAGGGGCCAGAAACTTGCCAAAGTAGCTCTCTTCTCCCGACTTCAACCCGAAGAAGCCGGCAAAGGCCGCTCCAACGGCAAGAAACATAAGGGGAACAGTCATCACCTTGGGAGACTCGTGAACGTGTATCTCGTGGGGGGTACGATTCTCGCCGAAGAAGGTCATGAAGACCGCCCTGAAGGTGTAGTAGGCGGTGAGAAAGGCGGTGAAGGTGCCCAGGAACCACAGGAACTGGTGCCCGGAGTAGAAAGAGTGTCCCAGTATCTCGTCTTTAGACCAGAATCCCGCGAAGGGGGGCACACCGGCAAGGGCAAATGCAGCGATGATGAAGGTGATGGCGGTAATCTTCATCTTCTTGAAGAGGCCACCCATGAGCCTCATGTCGAGCACATCGCTCATGGCGTGCATAACGCTTCCCGCAGCCAAAAAGAGGAGACCCTTGAAGAAGGCGTGGGTCATCAAGTGGAATATGCCCGCTGCATAGGCACCCACCCCGCAGCCAAGGAACATGTAACCGAGCTGACTCACCGTGGAGTAGGCCAGCACCCTTTTAAGGTCAAACTGGCTGGTGCCGATGGTGGCCGCCACAAAGGCAGTAAGGCAGCCAACAACCGCCACTATCTCCATTGAGAAAGGGGCCATGTTGTAAAGCACGTGGCTTCTCGCCACCATGTAAACGCCTGCGGTGACCATGGTGGCGGCGTGGATGAGGGCCGACACCGGGGTGGGACCCTCCATGGCGTCTGGCAGCCAGACGTACAGGGGAATCTGGGCCGACTTACCAGTGGCGCCCACGAATAGAAGTATGGTGATCACCGTCACCATGGTGGGAGAGAGAAGGTGGGCCTTGGCAAACACCTGGTGGTACTCAAGGGTGCCAAGGTAGTACCAGATGAAGAACATGCCCATGATGAAACCGGCATCGCCAACCCTGTTGGTGATAAAGGCCTTCATTCCGGCCTTCCAGGCGGTGTCTCTCTCGTACCAGAAACCTATGAGCAGGTAAGAGCAGAGACCGACGCCCTCCCAGCCCACGAACATCACGGCGTAGCTGCTACCCAACACCAGTATGAGCATGAAGAAGACGAACATGTTCAG
>CAZQJB010000113.1:0-4947 GCA_964593115.1 uncultured Aquificales bacterium | reverse complement strand
GGCCCTGCTTTTGGGGGCCCTGGCCGGCTCACTGGCCACCAAGCTCTACGTGAAGCACAGGTTGCTCCAGCTTGCCCAGGGCAGGTTAGGTGCAAGAAGGGCCCGGATAATGCGGGTACTCGACCGCAACCTGCACCTATCGCCCGACCAGCGCAGGGCCATCAGAAGGGAGATAGACTGGTCTGAGTCGAGGCTGATGGCCCTGCGAAACAGGCACCTACAGGAGATGGAAGATGTGTTGGCCCAGTCCAAGGCGCGGATAGAGAGGCACCTCACCCCAAGGCAGAGGGAGAGGTTCGAACTGCTCTACGCGAGAATGCAACGGCGGCTTGCACGATGCGGGCTTTGCAGGAGAAGGGCTAATCCCAGGAACAGACCACCAAGGCGATGGCACAGGGGAGAACGGTGACACCCCTCACCTCTTGAGCCTTCCCAGCAGCTCAGCCAGCCTCTCTTCGTCTCCCCCTCCACCAAACTCCACCTTGTAGTAGAGTAGAACCGCCTCTCTCAGCATGATGGCAAGCTCACGGTTCTCATCCTCAAGGCGTTCTGCCACCTCAAGCAGGGTCTCTCCTGGTTGGCGAGTAGTCCCCCTGGCCATCAGCACCCTCTCGATCCTCTCGCCCCACCCCTTGGGACGGTTCATCCAGACCCTGAAGAAGAAAAGCAGAACCAGCAACCCAACAGACACCGCGGCAACCCGAAGCAGGGTGGCCCGGCTGGGCCCCCTTGCATGTGGCACAGAAAAACCGCCTGCCCCGCTGAGCAGAGAGATACCCTTCTCTAAAAGGCCAACCTGTCTCTGGTAGTCGTAGTTGATTATCCAGTGGTACCACTGGAATCTCAGGTAGTCCAAGACCATCTGGAGCCTTCCGGGAAGCTCCTCTGGCACAGCCACCGTGGGAGTTGGGTCAAAGGGCACCCACCCAAGCCCCTGGTCCCACACCTCCACCCAGGTGTGGGCATCGCTGTTTCTCACCAGGTAGTAATGGCCCACGGGGTTCCACTCTCCTCCCACAAACCCTGCCACCAGCCGCGTGGGAACCCCCCTTAGCCTGAGCAGCAATGCCATGGCGCTGGCAAAGTACTCGCAATGCCCCGGCCCCTTTTTCAACAGAAAGTCCACAACGGGCCTCTTTCCGGAGTAAGGGGGAGGGTTCAAGGTGTAGCGATGGTTTCTGCGCAGGTAGGCAACCACTCGTCTCGCAAGCTCCAAGGAGCCGCCTCGCCCCAGGGGAAGCGAGGAGAGAAGCCCCTTCAAGGCCCCACGAGTCCCTGGCGGGACCGAGAGGAATTGACTGGGGGAAGAGTCGGCGGGAATGGCAGGAAGAAGCAGTGAGACCACCGAGTAAGAGAGCCTCCTATCCACGGGGGCACCCATGGCCAGGGTGTATCCCTCGACCCACCTGGCACGGCCACGGCTCGTCTTCACCTTCAGGGGAAGCCCCAGGGTGAACAAGGCCCTGCCGGTGTAGGGCTCAAGAAAGACCCGGTACCTTATTCTCTTTCCAGAAACAGGGATAAAAGACCTTAAAAACTCATGCTCACCCTCAAGGAAGGACCAGCCACCCTGGTGGTAGTTCCCGTAAACCCTGCCCCTCCAGTAGAGCCTTGAAGGGGGCATGGGACCCGCACCATCAGGCAACTCCACCCTGAAGGCCACCGAGGTGTCCCTCTTTATGCTCTCCACCGAGGCAGGTGTAACCGTATCCCCAAAGCCCGACCTGGCCACTCTCCTGCCTCCTATCCATCCCGGGGTGAAACCCACCTGGGGCCGTGGCAGGGCAAAGAAGAGAAAGAGAGATACCGGAAGCAGCAGGGTGCCCACCAGCAACCCCCAGCGGGCCAGCCCAGAGGCCTCTACCACTGTTAGCCGGTTCACTTCGGTTGAGGCATAGAGAAAGAGCACCCCCATCACCAGCAACAGTGAGTGTACCACCAGCAGGACACCAAAGGCCATTCCCCACTCACCCACCGAGGCAGCGGTGATGAAGATGAGCGAGAACAGGGCAAGTTGCAGGTAGTCCCTGGGCCCCTTCTTTGAGACCAGCTTGGCCACCACAAGCACCATCATCACCTGGGCCATTCTTTGAAACAGGTTCTCTTGCCCAAGTCCCCTCAGGTGTAGCAGCACCACCCCCAGGGTGGCCACCGTGATCACCCGGTTGGAAATGGGATACCGCTCTGCACCGTCCATGAAGAAGGCCAGCAGAACGAATAGGGATGTAACCAAGGGGTAGGCGAGGTTGTGGAGTTCCCGGGAGAGGACCGGCAGGGCCAACAAAAGGGAGAGGTAGATGAAGAGGCGGCTCAGTCTGCTGGGCGAGATGCCACCAGGTGACGAAAGAAGAGCGCCAAACCCCATGGCCTAAGCAAGGGCAAGGGCCTCAAGCAGGGCCCTCCTGTGTATCGGTCCAGAACCCGGGGCAAAAACCTCGTCACCCAGCACCAGGCCCACCTTCAAACCGCGCCTCATCCCCTCCACCACCTGGTATGTGGCCCTGCAAAGCGCATCCTCTGTGAATGGGGGCACCAGGCGTACCTCAACCACTCCGCCCAGGGTTCCACACATCTCGCGCACCACTGTGTCCCCCTTGCGAGCAGTGGCCTTCCAGTCTATGTGCCGGGGAGAATCACCCTCTCTGTAAGGCCTAAGCTCGAACACCTCGTCCCCCCCTCCACCCCGCGAGGTGGCACTACCCCCTTCACCCCACATTCCCCTCCCTCTGTCCAATGGGGAAGCTATGGGATGAGGAAAGACCAGGACCTTAAAATCAACCGGTAAATAACGGGTTCTAACGAAGAAACCAAAGGGGAAACCTGAGCTAAGCATCACCTCGGACACCCTGTGAAGGCCCCGGTCTTTGAATGCGGGCCACAGAACCATCCGGCTATCTACACCGCAGGGAAGAAGGGCCACCTTGGCACCTTCGCCCATCATCTCCACCCTGACCAGCACCGATGGCATGAGCCATCTCTTTCGGAAAAGTGAGACCTCCACAGGAACTGGCACCCCTGCAAACACCTCGCCGGGCAGGTTGAAAGAGGGCACAATACCGGCAAGGTTGAACAAAGAGGCCATTCCCGAGAGCAGCATGGCCGACAGCATGAGGGAAGAGACAAGGTAGAGCAGGTTATTCCCGGTGTTCACCGCACCTACTGAGACGACTATGGTTAGCAAGATGTAGGCGTATCCCCCCTTGGTGATTGATACCCGGTAACGCCGTCTCATCTTCACAGGGGAACCGGTACCGAAGAGAGAAACTCCACAAGGTAGGCCATGCGCTGGTGGCCAGTGTACTCCCCCGGGGGCACCAGCCTGTGGTAGGCCACGTGTGGAAACACCCTTTTCAAGTCGTCGGGAACCACGTAGTCCCTGCCATCCATGTAGGCCACCGCCTGGGCCATAAGCTTAACTGCAATGGTTCCCCGGGTGGAGAGCCCAAACCTGAACCGCTCGCCCTCCCTGCTCCACCGGGCGATCTCCATCAGGTACTCCAGTATCTTCTGGTCAACCCTGACACTTGACACCATTCCCCGTATCTCAACCACCTCCTGGGGGGTGAGCACAGGTGAGAGGCCATTGGCCATCTCGTAGTGTCCGTTGTGGGAGACCACCTGGGCCTCGAGCTCCCTCTCGGGATACCCCATCTCCAGGCGCACCATGAACCTGTCGAGCTGAGACTCTGGCAACGGGTAGGTGCCGTAGAGTTCCAAGGGATTCTGGGTGGCCACCACGAAGAAGGGCTCTGGCAAGGGGTGGGTCTCGCCCCCCACGGTCACCCTGCCCTCTCCCATTGCCTCCAACAGGGCGCTCTGGGTACGGGGGGTGGCCCGGTTTATCTCGTCTGCAAGCAAGACCTGGTTGAACACGGGCCCGGGCCTGAAAACGAACCTGCCCTCTTGGGGAACGAGCACCTCTGTGCCCACCACGTCAGAGGGCATCAAATCGTTGGTGAACTGCACCCTGGCAAAAGAGCATCCCGTCACCTTGGCCAAAGCCAGGGCAAAGGTGGTCTTTCCTGTGCCTGGCAGGTCCTCGAGCAGCAGGTGGCCCCCTGCCATCATGGTGGCCATGCCGAGCCTCACGGTTTCGGGGTTGCCCACGATCACCGAGCCCAGCAGGTCTAAGGCCATATCCAGTTTTTCACGCATGGAATAAAGATACACCCCATAAAACCGGCTTACAAGGCAGGTGGGGCCAGGCGTTTACTCTGAGGCCCAAGGCTAATATCCTTTGAGCCCGCAGGTAGAACCATGACCAGGAGGTGAAGGTATGGAGCTTGCCATATTCAAGGACGGAGGCAAAAAGAACACAGAAGAGTCCTTGCGAATCGCAAAGAGGGCCTGTGACGAGTGGGGAATAAGACAGATGGTGGTGGCCTCTACCACTGGATACACCGGGCTCGAAGCGGCCAGGATGCTGAAAGGTTCAGGAATAACTCTCATCGTGGTAACCCACAACTACGGCTTCAAAGAGCCTGGGGTGGTTGAGTTATCGCCCCAGGTCCGCGGGGAGATTGAAGGGTTAGGGGCAACGGTTTACACCGGCACCATGGTGCTAAGAAACATAGGCACCGCCATCAGGGAGGTGCAAGGTTACTCACAGCAGGACCTGGTGGCCAACACCCTGCGCATCCTGGGACAGGGAATCAAGGTGTGCGTAGAGATGGTGGCCATGGTGGCAGATGCGGGTCTTGTGCCACACGAAAAAGACCTGGTGGTGGTGGCGGGCACTGGACGGGGGGCAGACACCGTGGCGGTGGTGAAGGCGGTGCCGTCAAACCGGCTCTTCGAGATGAAGGTCAGGGCAGTTTTGGCAAAGCCCTGGGAGTGGTGACGCAGTGAGAACACGACCTTTGGCCTCGGTGGTGGCAGTTGGTGATGAGCTTCTGAACGGTGGCGTGTCAGACACCAACACCGCCCGTATCGCCTTGGCACTACAAG
>CAZQJB010000112.1:0-5065 GCA_964593115.1 uncultured Aquificales bacterium | reverse complement strand
GCGGTTCGAGGCCGGCCCAGGGGCCCACGCCTGGAGTTCATGAACGCCATGGAAGGGGCAGATGAGGAATAACAAGGGCATGGTTTCGCAAATAAACGTCACCCCCCTGGTTGACGTTATGCTGGTGCTTCTCATCATATTCATGGTGACCACTCCCATGCTGATACACGGGGTGAAGGTGGAGCTTCCACACACCACCGCCGCCCCCCTGCGCAGCAAGAAAGAGCCCATCGTGATAACCGTGCTCCGTGACGGAACCGTATTCCTTAACCGCCACAAATACACCCTTGCAAGGCTCGGTCCCAAGCTGAAGGCCCTCTACTCCATAATGCCCAACAGGCAGGTGGCCATAAGGGGAGACGGAAACACCGCCTACAAGAACGTGATAGCGGTTCTGGGGGCGGTGAAGGCCTCGGGGTTCAAAAAGGTGGGCCTGGTGACTCGTCCCGTGCCGCAGATCCACAGGGCATCAGGCAAGAGAGGGGGCAGAAGGGCGAGAAGGCCAAGAAGGGGATGACAGGTCCCGGTGTCAATGGCCCCCATGCCGGTTTTTTGCAAAGGGAGGAATTGAACAGGTGATACGCGAAGAGGGGTACGGCTCGTCGGGCATATCCCCTTCGGCGTGGATAGCGGCCCTCTTTATCTCCATGGTGATGCACGCCGCCCTTGTGGGGGGCATACTGCTCTGGCAGAGGTACTACAAGCCCAAGCGCATCTTCATACCCACCTACACCGTTGCCCTTCTCGGTCCCCAGGTGGTGCAGCATAAGGCGTCCCCGAGGCCAAAGCCGGCTCCTAAAAAGGTGAATGTACAGTCAAGGCAGCCCAAGAAGGTTGAGCCTCCCCCCGAGAAGAAGAGCAAGGCCGCCTGGAAACTCCCAAAAGAGGAGAAAAAGAAGAAACCCAAGCCCACGGCAAAGAAGAGAAAGACGAAAAAGGAGAAGCCAAAGAAGAAGCAGGCACAGAAGGCAAAAAAGGCCCAAAAGACCAAAAAGGCGGCCACAAAGAAACCGGCTAAGAAAAAGCAGCCTAAAAAGGTCAGTAAACCGGCCCCCGAGGCAGAGATAGCAAAGGCCCTTGCCAAGATATCGAGAGAGGTTGGCCAGGTTAAGCCCGGCAGCTCACGGGGCGTGGCTGCAAATCCCAGGGCGGTTGAAACCCGGTTCCAGAGCTACTATAACACCATATCCAAAAAGGTTAAAGACGCGTGGGTGTTCCCTCCAGAGGTGGACGAGGGAGAGAGGTTAGAGGCAATAGTGACCATAACCATAAAACGGGACGGCAATCTTGAGAAGGTGGAGCTCGAGGCAACATCGGGCAACGTCTTCTTCGACAGGTCGGTGCTTAGGGCCGTGAGAAAGGCTGCTCCTTTCCCCCCCCTTCCAAAAGGGTACTTAGGGGATACCATGGAGATAGGAATACGGTTCAGGCCGTGATCCAAAAGGAGGTGAGATGAGGGTGTATCGGGGGTTGAAACTTGGATGCTGGGTTATGCCAGTGGTTCTTCTTTTAGCCGTTATGCTTCATCCCTTGGGTGTGCGCGCCAAGGTTTACATAGACATCACCTCTCCAGGTGGAAAGCTGGTTCCCGTGGCCATATTGATGAAGGGAGACCCAGACGCCAAGCGCGTGGAAGAGGTGGTTAAGAAAGACCTTGAGCTCTACGGCCTCTTCAAGGTCTTGAACCCCAAGGTGTTCATCACCGACACCTTCACCAAGGACAACTTCAAAGACTGGCGGTTCATAGGAGCCGAGATCCTGGTGGTGGCCCATGGCGGCACCACCAACGGCAGGTTCTCGTTAGAGGCAAGGGTGTACGACGTGGTCGAGGGAAAAGAGATACTGGCCAGAAAGTACTCCATCAGGCGCGAGGCAAAGGACCTGGTGGGTATGCGCCTGGCAGACGACATATTCACCGCATTCACAGGAGAAGAGGGTATATTCTACGGCTCTGTGGTGCTCTCGGTCAAAACCCGCCCAGGGGTGAAAGAGCTGGGCATAATATCTCCAGACGGCTCCTCTTTCCAGATACTCACCCACGATAACTCCATAAACCTCTCGCCTGCCTGGTCTCCCGACGGCAAGTGGGTAGCCTACACCTCTTTCAAGAGGGGCGAGGCAGACCTCTACCTCCTCGAGGTGGCCACGGGAATAGAGAAGGTTCTCTCGAAGCGAAAGGGGGCCGAGATCTCGCCCTCGTGGTCTCCCGATGGCACCCAGCTCGCCTTCAGTTACTCGTTAAACGGCAACAGCGACATCTACATAAAAGACCTTATCACCGGTTACACCAAGAGAATCACCAGGAATCCCGCAATAGACACCTCTCCCGCCTGGTCCCCCGACGGAAGAAAGATCGCCTTCGTGTCGAGACGAAGCGGGGCCCCTCACATTTACGTGATGAACACCGACGGAAGCGACCAGACCAGGCTCACCTTTGGCCCATACGAGGTCTCTCCAGCGTGGTCCCCCAAGGGGGACAAATTAGCCTACGTGTCCGTTGAGGGGGGCAAGATACTGATCCACGTGCTCGACATGAAGACGGGAAACAGCAAGGTGGTGGTGCAGGGCGAAGACCCATGCTGGTCACCCAACGGCAGGTACATCATGTTCTTCAAGGGAGAGGGCGGAAGGCGTACCCTATATTTGACCACCGAGGACGGCAACGGTATTGTGAAGGTGCGCAGATTGAACGGGAGCGACCCCTGCTGGAGGTCTCTCAACTGAATATAAAGTGAAGGGATTAAAAGAGAGGAGGAGAGAGATGAGGCGTATCTGGGCAATAGCGGTGGTTCTGGCCTTTGCGGGGATCTTCCTTTCTTCTTGCTGCACCACCAATACCTGCACCAAGAAGAAGGCGGTACCCGGCTACGTACAAAACAGCGGAAGGCAAGGCATAGAGGTTGCCCCTACCCCCAAGGGGTCAGAGGCACAGGTGGTAGAGGCTCCAAAGGGCAAAACCCCTTACCAGCTCTCGCAGGAAGAGCTTGAGCGCCAGCGCCTGGAGGCAGAGAGACGGCGCCTCGAGGCCCAGAGGGCAAAAGAGGCAGAGGCCATGGCCCAAGAGGAACAGCAGAGGCGCCTTTTAGATATGGTGCACAAAGACATACACTTCGAGTTCGACAGTTACACCCTCAGCGAAGAGGCAAAGGAGATACTGGGGGCTGTTGCAGAGTACCTTCACCAGCATCCTAACCTCACCATACGCATCGAGGGCAACTGCGACGAGAGGGGCTCTACCCGATACAACCTGGCCCTGGGCGAGAAGAGGGCCAATGCCGCAAAGGAGTACCTGGGCTACCTTGGCATAGACGCCTCCCGCATAGATACCGTGAGCTACGGGGAGGAGAAGCCCCTGTGCACAGAGCACACCGAGGAGTGCTGGGCGAAGAACAGGCGTGATCACATCGTGGTTATTGGAGAGTGATGACACTTTTGTAAAGAGAAAGGAGGAGGTAGTATCATGAGGGGAGCTTTGATAGGGTTGTTGTTGGCAGCAGGTATCATGGTGAGTGGTTGTTGTTCTCAATGGGGCACTTGTGCAGGCCCGGGGCCTTGCCCTGCAACCCCCGGGGCAGCAGCCGAGAACCCCAAGGCCGCACCTGTGAAGCCTGGCGTTCTTGCAGAGGACATACACTTTGCATTCGACAGCTACGCGCTCTCGCCAGCGGCAAAGTCCATACTCGAGGCGTGGGCCAACTACCTGAAGGATAATCCTGGTGACAAGCTGCGCATCGAGGGCAACTGCGACGAGAGGGGTTCCACCCAGTACAACCTGGCCCTGGGCGAGAAGAGGGCCAATGCCGCAAAGGCCTACCTGGTGAGACGGGGCATAGACGCTGCAAGAATCTCCACCATAAGCTACGGGGAAGAGCGTCCCCTGTGCACAGAGCACAACGAGACCTGCTGGGCCCAGAACAGAAGGGACCACCTGGAGGTTCTCAAGTAGTTAATGAGAAGGGCTCTTCTTTCTGCGGTCTTCTGCGTGGTGGCCATCACTCTGATGGGGGTGGAGGGGTGCGTCACCACCTCTGACGTGCAGAGGGTCGAGACCAGGCAAGAGGTGATGGCAAGGCAGCTCTCCCAGCAGTTCTCACAGTCCATCGCCGCCTTGCAGAAGAGACAAGACGATATGGAGGCGCGCCTCAGCGCCTTGGAGAATAACAACAAGGAGCTGAGGCGTCAGCTTGCCGACAGCGAGGCCAAGCGCCTCGAGATGACCGAGACCGAAGCCAGGTTGAACGACGGCATAGAGCGCTGCAACCGGGACATCAACGAGCTGAAGAAAGAGATAGCAAGCATAGAGAAAGAGCAGCAGAACCTGGCGAAACAGCTCAAGGCGAAGAGAAAGGCGTCTCAACAGGTGAAACGGCAGACCGCCACAGTGAAAGAGGCGCCTTCACCTGACCAGCTCTACAAGAGTTCGCTTAGCGCCTTCAGGGCAAGAAGGTACAAAGAGGCCTACGAGGGTTTCAGGCAGTTCGTGACCGTGTATCCCAACGATGCGCTGGCGGGAAACGCCCAGTTCTGGGTTGGTGAAAGCCTGTTCGCCATGGGCAAGTACAAAGAGGCCATTCTGGCCTACGACAAGGTGCCCAGTCTCTATCCCAAGAACCCCAAGGTTGCCCCGGCCCTCTACAAAGAAGGGGTGGCCTTCTACCGGCTGGGCGATGCCAAGACCGCAGAGCTGTTGTGGAGAAAGCTGATACGGCGTTTTCCCAGGTCACCTTACTCAAAGAAGGCCAAGAACCGCATAGCACGCCTCAAGTGAGCTAAAAACTCGCCAGGGGCAAGGGTTGCTGTGCTTGCACGAACAGCAACAACACTCAACAGGCGTGCTCAACGCCTTGCGGCGTCATGGTGATGAACCGGCGCAGTTTACGGAGAGCTTATCTGCACCTTGTAGAGCACCTCTACCGTGGCCCTCTCGTTTGAGTTGGCGGTGTTGGTAGAGGAGGACACTATTGAGTAGATGAACTTTGGCTCAGAGGGATCCGTTACGGCCTGGGCACGGGCGATGCGCACGTTCACCCGGTAGTTTCCAAGGTAACAGACGAACGAGGTGCCC
>CAZQJB010000111.1:0-5072 GCA_964593115.1 uncultured Aquificales bacterium | reverse complement strand
TGCTCTTCGAGATTGCAAGGCCCAGGCCTGTACCCCCAAACTCCCTTGCCATGGAATCGTCGGCCTGCCTGAACCGCTCGAACACCACAGAAAGCTTATCCTCTGGAATGCCTATGCCCGTATCCTCCACCTCAAATAGCGCCATGCAGAGATTCTCGCACTCACCACCAGGGGTTATCCTGATGGAGACCCCTCCCTTCTCGGTGAACTTGATGGCGTTGCCAACCAGGTTCACCAGCACCTGCTTTATGCGAGCCGCATCTCCAACAAACACCTGCTGGCCATCGAATCCACAACTGAAGTCTATCTTCAGCCCTTTCTTTTCAGCCTCCAACACAAACTGCTCCCTAACCTCCTCTCCCAGCCTGCACACGAGGAATGGCTCCTCCACGAAGGAGAACTCCCTGGCCTCGAGCTTCGAGAGGTCGAGTATGTCGTTTATGATGGACAGCAGTGACTCAGCAGAGTTCAACACCGTCTCCATGTAGTGTCTCTGCTCTGGGTTAAGATCTGTGTCGAGCACCAGGCGGGTCATGCCAATCACGGCGTTCATGGGGGTGCGTATCTCGTGGCTCATGTTGGCTAAAAACCGGCTCTTGGTCTCGCTGGCCTCCTCTGCCCGCCTCTTCTCCCTTTTTAACTCCTCCTCCATCAGTTTTCGGCGGGTGATGTCCTCAACCACCCAGATCACCCTATCGCCCCCCTCCCCCAAGCTGGTGCCGTGGACGGCGACCCAGCGGCTACCGCCCTCCCTCAAAGAGACCTGGAACTCGTCGTAAACAGAGCCCCTTCCAAGCATCCTTGCAACCAGAGAGCGGAGCAGTGCCTCGTCTATGAACCCCTTGGCAAACTCTTCGAGGTTACGTCCCCTGACATCGTCCTCGCTCACCCCAAATATCTCGCAGATTGCCCTGTTTATTCTCTCTACCACCCCGTTCTTCACGTAGATGATGCCCACTCCCATGTTGTCCACCAGGGTGTCGAGCTCCTCGGTTCTCTCCGCCAGGGCCTCTTCGAGCATAACCTTGTCGGTGATGTCGTCCTTTATGGCCATGAAGTGGGTTATCTCGCCATTCTCCCCGAATACAGGGGCTATCAGGGCCTCCTCCCAGTAGAAGGTGCCGTCTTTTCTCTTGTTGTAGAAACGGCCCTTCCACACCTTGCCAGCCTTTATTGTTTCCCATAGCTCCTTGTAGAACTCCTCTGGATGGTAACCCGACTTGAGTACCCGGGGATTCTCCCCTATGGCCTCCTCTTTGGAGTAGCCCGTTATCTTAGTGAAGGCGGGATTAACGTAAGCTATGGTGCCCTCAACGTCGGTGACCACAATGGTGGCAGGGGTCTGCTCCATTGCTGTGGATAGCAGCCTTATGGTCAAGAGCCTCTTCTCTTCTTCCCTTCTGTCGGTAACGAAGGCGAACCGCGAAAGCGGGGAACCATCACGGTCCTTGAGCAGGGTTCCACTCACCATCACCGGGACCTCTTCCCCATCCTTTGAAACCAGGCTCAGGTAGCAGGTGCTTGAGCCGGTGCGCTCCTCCTCACTGTATGAGCCCAGAAGCAGGTGCTTGTCCCTCTGAGCCACAAAGTCCAGCAACCGTTTTCCAAGCACCTCCCTCTCCTCTCTCCCCAGCATTGAGCATAGAGACGGATTCACCCAGGTGATCGCCCTGGTTCCCACGTCCATCTCGCAGAACCCCTGTGCCGTGCTCCTGAGCACCACAGCGTGCTTTTCCACCGTCTTGCGAAGCCGCTCCCTCTCTCTCGCAAGCCTATCCTGGGCATCACCGAGATTGGCCCATTCCCTGGTGAGATTCATCCCCAACACCCCCACAAGAAGCATGGCGAGCAAGAACCCTACCAGCAGCACCCTAACAGGTAAGAAGAAGTCTCCTATGGCCTTGTCGAGGGCCCCAGGCGGCAAGGCCATCACCATGTAGAGCCCCCCCAACCCCAGCCTGGAAGAGAAGAGAAGGTATCTCTTGCCCCCCACCTCTGCCCTGATGAAGCCCTTGTCTTTCAGCTTGTTCCACGTGCCACGGGGAAGGCCCAAGGGCCTTATCTTCTCTGGGGGGAACTGCTTGGTCTTCTTGAACCTTTTTAGCAAAGAAGGGGCTGGATTATCCAGGCTCCACAAACCGGTGCCCGAGAAGAGTACTCCATCGGGCGTTGCAAGGGCCACGAAGGCGTTACCTCCCCTGAGATCTTTAAGTTGATCGAGGTAGAGCAGGCCATTACCCCTGAGCACGGAGTCTGGATTCACCATCAACGCCATGACACCAACAGGAGTGCCATGAAGATCCACCCTCTTCGCCACGTAGAGCCCAACCTTGTGTAGTGTGATGCCGTATGCCTCGTAGATCCCCGTTCCGTACCTCATGGCATCCTTGAAGTAGGGTCTGAAACTGTAGTTTCTGCCCACCGCAGGTGGAAAGGTGGCCTCTTTGCAGGTGCCCTTGGCATCGAGAACGAAGGCCCCCCTGACACCGTGCTTTCCCTTCATGGAGAGAAGCATGTTGTGCACCATGGATCTGAGTTTGCCGCGAGAGATAGCCCCATCTTCACCAGAAAGAAACGCCTTCAAGGGATCGCTCTCGGCGGCTATGCTGGCCTCCATCTCCAGCACATCCAGGTAGTGCCTGACGAGACCAGCCCTCTCCTCGAGGTAGGCGGCAACGTACCTGTCGTACTGCCGCTTGGCGTTGCCGTAAACGTACCACCCCACACCCAGGGCAACGGCCATCACCGCCACAGCAACCACGAAACCAAGCCGCCTAACTCTCAAAGGACCCTCCTGACACGCCAAGATGACGGGAGCGGACAGCAAATCCTGCAACCCACACCCCAGCCACCGTTCTTAAACATCAAGCCGGGCAGAATCGCCCAGGTGGCATCAAACAACCACCTACGGGACAGGGTTACCGGTAAAGGGGCAGATATGTCAACTACCAGGCAGAATGGCCCCAACCGGACAAGAGTGGATACAGGCAGCGCAACCGGTGCAGGCAGAGGGGTCCACCCTGGCCCTTTTGCCCTCCATGAAGAGGGCAGGGCACTCGAAGTTCTCAACGCAGTGACCGCAACCTACGCACCTCTCAGACACCGAGACGGGGGGGGCCTTTGGCACCTTACTGTAAACCACGCAGGGGCTCTCGCAGACGAGAACGGCCACTCCCCTGCCCTGGGCAGCAAACTCCGCCGCATCCAACAGGGCCCCCTTCAACCCCTTCACCTCGTAGGTGTGCACCCGCCTCACAAAGCGCACCCCGCAGCCCCTCACCACCTCCTCGATGGAGGGCCCACCCCGGGCCGGCGTTGGCTGGCCACCGGTCATGGCAGTGGTGCTGTTGTCCAGTATGGCAAGTACGAAAGAGGCCCCTGACTCCACCGCATCCACCAGGGGGGGAATCCCAGAGTGGTAGAAGGTGGAGTCTCCAATGGTGGCCACCACGGGTATATCCTTGTCCAGTGAGGCACGGAGCCCCGCAGCCACGGAGACCGCGGCCCCCATGCAGAGGCAGGTGTCCACCGCCCCAAGGTTCACCCCCAGGGTGTAGCAACCTATGTCTCCGGGAAAGACCCCCTTCGGAAAGAGCCGTTTCATCAGGTAAAAGACCGGCCTGTGACCGCAGCCGGGACAGAGCCTCGGCTTAGCACCCTTAGGTTGCTGTAAACCCCCTTCATCCTGTCCCTCGATCTTAATCCCCACTGGCACCATGGGGGTATCGCCCTTGAGGGAGTCAACGGCCTCCCGCATAGCCTCTACGGTGAGCTCGCCCGCCCAGGGAATGTGTCCCGTTAGCCTACCGAACACCCGCGAGGAGTCGGGAAAGGCACCCTCGATCACCGGGTCGGTCTCTTCAAGCACAAGCACCCTCTGGAAATGGCGCTGAACCTCGAAAAGGGCCTCCCTTGACACCGGGTAGGGCTGATGCACCCTGACAAGGGGAACATCATGGCCCAAAAGGTCTCTGGCACAGGCCCAGGCAACACCGCTCGCCACCACCCCGAAAGTCGAAGGGGCCTGCTCTCGGAGCTGGGAGATGATTCTCGCCCCCTCTTCACGGGCCAGCCGCTCCACCTTGCGGTTCAGCTCCAGGTGCAGCCTGTACCTGTAAACAGGGGTGGCAGCCCAGCGTGAGGGGTCTTTCTGGAAAAACCCGCCCTCGGGAGGGTCAGAGAGGGGGCCCAGGGCAACGCTCTGGCGCGAATGGGCCACCCTGAGAACGGGCCGCACCATCACAGGTATCTCGTACCTTTGGGAGAGGGCAAAAGCCTCTGCCATGGCTGCCTTGGCGTCTGCTGGTGAGACGGGGTCAATAACCGGTACCCTGGCCGCAAGGGCCATCTGGCGTGAGTCCTGCTCGGTCTGCGAGCTGTTCGGTCCTGGATCGTCCACAGCAACCAGTACCAGGGCCCCCTTCAAGCCCGTGTATGCCGAGCTCATGAATGGGTCCATGGCAACGTTCAGCCCCACCTGCTTCATGGAGACCATGGCGAACATACCCGTGTAGGCCGCTGCAAGGGCCAGCTCGTATGCAACCTTTTCGTTCACCGCCCACCGGCAGGTAACGGAACGTCCTTCGAGCCTCGCCCAGCCCTCGAAGGCCGGCAGAATCTCCGAGGCTGGGGTGCCTGGATACGAGTATGCCACGGTGCACCCTGCCTCTAAGGCTCCCCTGGCAATGGCCTCGTTTCCCAGGAGCAGCTTGACCAATGGCTCCATCACAGGGGTTAGCCTATATCCCTTCTGTCCACCACCCTCTTTGCCTTGCCCGTGGTGCGCTCGATGGTGTGGGGCTCTACGAGCTTCACCTTTACGCTTATTCCAAGCATCTCGGATATCCTTCGGGTGATGAGGTCGATAAGCTCTTTCTGCTTTCGCATGGAGTCGAAGAAGAAGTCTTCAGAGGTCTCCACCCACACCTCGAGGGTGTCAAGATACCCCTTGCGGTCCACCACTAACTGGAAGTGGGGTGCGGTTCCCTTGATTGAGAGGAGCACCTCCTCTACCTGGGATGGGAAGATGTTCACCCCCCTGACGATGAGCATGTCGTCGGTTCTTCCCTGGG
>CAZQJB010000110.1:0-5112 GCA_964593115.1 uncultured Aquificales bacterium | reverse complement strand
TGGGCCCGATGGGTCAAAGCCCTGGGCCCTCAACTCCTCGATGGCTGGGGCTATCACCCGCTGCTCCTCGTCACCGAAGGCTCCCTCTTCCCCGGCGTGGGGATTGAGAGCCGCCATGGCTATCCTGGGATGAGGTATCCCGAACCAATCCACCATGCTGCGGTGTGTGAGGCGGTAGATCCTGCACAGCTCCTCCTTCGAGAGCAGCTCGGGCACCTCAGCTAATGCAACGTGGATGGTGGCAAGAACCACCCGTATGGCACCTCCAATCAGCATCATGGCATAGTCGCCGGTTTGGGTCAGTGTGGCGAGAAACTCCGTGTGGCCAGGGTATGTGTATCCGGCGGCGTGCAGGGCCCACTTGTTGATGGGTGCCGTCACCATGGCCTTCACCTTGCCTTGCTGGCATAGCTCAATGGCCCTCTCTATGGTGGCTGCAACCAGCCTGCCGCATTTGGCGTTGGTGGCGCCAGGTCTCCATTCACCTGGTGAAAGGGGCTCTGCCACCTGGAGCAGGTATGCCGCCCCTGGACTTGGGTCTGCAGGGGAAGAGCTAACCACCTCCATCCTGAATGGCAACGAGCAGAGCTTTGAATAGACCTCGAACACCCCAGCGTCTCCTATCACAAGCAGAGATGCCTGGTTGGGGAATGCCCCTTCTGCAACCACCTTCAGGATGATCTCGGGACCTATCCCCCCGGGGTCTCCCATGGTGACTGCCAGGGGAACGGCGCTCAAATGTCTCGCTCCTTTCTTTTCTCCTCTATCACCTCGTAGAGGGTGCCTGCTGCCGCCTTGCCCACGGCTCGTTGGGGGACCTGCAACACCCGTACCCTCTTGTACCAGGCGGCCAGGTCTATCTCTATCTCGTCCCCCGGTTTAATCTCTTTTGATGCCTTTGCCGTGGTGCCGTTCACCTTCACCACCCCGTAGTCGCAGGCCTCTTTGGCCAGCGACCTTCTCTTCACCAGGCGGCTAACCTTCAGGAACCTGTCGAGTCTCAATGCCTTAGAACTGCCTCTCGATGTAGAGCTCTGCCGCGTGGGCGGCTGCTGCCCCGTCTCCCACCGCCGTTGACACCTGGCGCAGTATCTTTCGCCTAACGTCCCCCGCCGCGAAGATACCGGGGGCGCTTGTCTCTAACTTCTCGTCCACCAGAATGAACCCCTCTGAGTCCATGTCCACCACCCCCTTCAAGAAGGCGGTGTTGGGCCTTAGCCCAACGAAGACGAAGAGCCCGTCCACCCTGAGGGAGCTCTTCTCACCGCTCTCTATGCAGCAAAGGGTCACCTCTTTCAAAAGGCTGTCTCCCTTCACCTCTTCCACGGTGCTTGACCACACTATCTCCACCTTGGGGTTGTTGAAGAGGCGCTCCTGCAAGACCTTGGTGGCCCTTAGCTTGTCCCTGCGGTGTATCAGGTAAACCTTTTTGGCGAACTTTGTGAGATAGAGCGCCTCTTGTACGGCGGTGTCTCCCCCTCCCACCACCGCAACGGTCATGTCCTTGTAGAAGGGGGCGTCGCAGGTGGCGCAGAACGATATGCCCCTGCCAATGAACTCATCCTCGCCCTTCACCCCCAGCCTCTTGAAGGATGCCCCAGAGGCGATTATCACCGCCTTGGCCTCTATCCACTGGTCGTCCACGTAAACTATCTTCTTCTCTTTGTCAGACTCAAGGGCCTTAACCTCGCCGCTTTTTATCTCTGCCCCGGCATTCACCGCGTGGCTGTGCATGTGCTGCACAAGCTCCATGCCGCTTATCCCAGACTCGAAACCCGGGTAGTTCTCTATCCAGTCGGTGAGGGCGATCTGCCCCCCTGGCGCAAGGCGTTCGATTATCACCGTCTTCAGTCTTGCCCGCGCCGTGTAGAGACCGGCGGTGAGCCCCGCAGGCCCTGCCCCCACGATCACCGTGTCGAAGTCTTTTTTTGACATCGCCTACCTCATTTAGCGGCGGTTGCCACCTTCAGGGCGTTGGGGCTGCGCTCGGGCTCTATCTGGAACCCGTAGAGGGGGTTGAGGTGCAGTACACCTATCACCTCTATGTTCTTCCCCTTCCAGTCCAGGGGGTTCTGTCCGTGTTTCTGCAGGGCCTTAACCACCCTCTCAGACAGCAGCACCTGGACGTGGGTGAGCTTTAACCCCACCCCTCCCGTCTCGGTGGAGAGGGATACATCCTTGATGGTGTCCATTATCATCACCCTTCTACCCGTGGCCTTCTTCAGCATCCTCAAATCAGAGCCCTTTATCACTATTTTGGGGGTAGGGCTTTGCTCTTTCCCAGCAAGCTCCAGGAGCGGAAAGTGGTTTCCACCAACCAGGCCCATTCTCTTGCCCCCGATGTAGAGCATCGCCAGGGCGAAGACGAAGACCAGCACGACCCCAGAGATGGCTATTATGCGCAGCTTTATCAGGTCCATCTCTTGAGCCTTCTTCTTCAACTTCTCCATGTCGTCTGTCCTCCTTGCTTTTTGCTTTAAGGTTTTGCCACGGCAAGAAAGAGAAGAATAAGGGGCACCGTAACCACCCCCGAGGCGATTGACATGCCCCACACGAAGCCCTTCAGCATCTCTTCCTTCTTGTCGTAGTAGCCCATTCTACTTGTCACCAGGTACTTTGTGAACATGGAGAGAAAGAGCCCCCCCAGTATTGCGCCGAAAACCAGCCCCCAGTAGGCCAGGGAGTGCCCCTCAAGGGCCAGTAGCAGTCCTTTGAAGGTGGAGGCCTGGGCGCCCTCTATCACCCCTATCCCCAGCAGCATGAACTCCAGGTCCATCTCCCTGAAAAATGGGCCCGTGAACGGTAGCACCCCCAGGACCATGGAGAGGTAGTAGCACGCGCAACCCATCGTCCATCCGGGCAGCAGCCCTTGGATGCCGCCGGATAACAGGTACCTGAACAGCAAGGCCAACAGTATCGAGGCCAGTGCCGGGTAAACGAAGAGGTTGAGCACGGCCACGGCCCTCCTGGCCTCCTTCCCGAGATACCACAGGTTCACCCGAGAGAACCCCAGGTGAAAAAGAAAGGCCCCCAGGGGCAGCAGAAACAGCGCGGCGTTCTTCTCCATATTCAGGGTCTCCGCCTTTCGAATCGTGTCGAGTCAGGTGGCAAATACAACAATCAGCCCCCTTTCACAATTGGCTAAGGCCACATAAAAACGGGGTGGGACCCCAAGTCCCACCCCGCAATGGAATGAAAACAGCCTTCTTGATCAACCGATGGGAAGCACCTCTCTGCCGAATGCAGGGTTGATGAGCTCTGCCGCCATGAGGTACCAGGCGGTGAAGGCGGTCCAGATGCCCTCGTAGCCTGCAAAGACGCCTATGGGCTTGCTGCCCATGGCCACGTGGATGTCGAGCAGCACAAAGAGCACCAGCAGAGATGCGAAGATGATCCACAACGCCTTGGCTTTCTTGAAGGTGGGTATCCACATGATGAAGGTGAAGATGGTCCATGCGATCAGCGTCCAGAGCAGCGCCCCGCCAAAGTCCTTGAAGCCTGGCAGCACAGCGTTGTCCTTGAAATAGACCAGTGTGGCCAAGGCGATCCAGAATGCACCGTAAGACCCGAAGGCGGTCATGCCAAAGGTGTTGCCGGTGCCAAACTCTAACAGCCCCGCGCAGAGCTGTGCAAAGCCGCCGTAGAAGAGCCCCAGCGGCAGCGCCGTGGCCACGTCTTTCAGAATGCCCGCGTTGTGCACGTTAAGAACAAAGGTTGTAAGAGCAAATCCTCCCAGCCCCAAGGGTGCTGGATTAGCAAACGGTCTCCATTTTGCCTCTTCTGCCATCTAACCAACTCCTCCTTTGATAAAAGTATGCATAATCTTCTGAAACAACCTGCATAATCAACCAACTTTCCCCTGCCTGATACCGGCGAAGGCCCATCCTTCGCCCCAAAACTACCCGTGGTCAAACCCTCTCTCTTCTCTTGGGCCCTATGCCATCTACCACCTCCTTCCCTTCCAGAGTGTTTCTCGGCGAGAGCACTCCCATAGAACACGGGAGGCCAGTGGTTGTCAAGGGGTATTTACAAAAAAAGTTTCAAAAAACGGTTGGCCGTTGTACCATGTTGTTATTCAAGAAGATACCCACATATCCATAACCTTATCTGCGGTGGTAAGCCACCCTTTTGCCTCGTGTTAAAGATGGCAAATGTAAAGCCTGTTTATGGACTGTTGCCCGGGGCATCTCCCCTTTGCCTGGTTGACTGCCCCCTGATTTCATGGCATTCAGGTGGTGGGTGAGAAGGGCCTGTTTTTAGCCGTCTCGCCACTACACTGGATGGAGGTAAGGGGATGGCCTGGTTGCCCCTGTTGGTGGTGCTTGGTGTGGCGGGGCTGTGCGTGGTGCTCTACAACCGGATGGTGAGGCTGCGCATCCGCTGCGACGAATCGTGGGCAGACATAGACGCCCAGTTGAAGAGGCGGGCCGACCTGGTGCCCAACCTGGTGGAGACGGTGAAGGGCTATGCCGCCCACGAGAAGGGATTGATGGAGGAGGTGACCAGGGCCAGGAGCATGGCACTCTCCAGTGGCAGCTTGGAGGAGCGTGCCTCTGCCGAGCAGGCGCTCTCCGGGGCCCTTCGCGGCCTCTTCGCCGTGGCCGAGGCATACCCGGAGCTTAAGGCTAACACCAACTTTCTTCAGCTTCAGGGCGAGCTGTCTAAGGTAGAGGACGATATCCAGCTTGCCCGCAGGTACTACAACGCCGTGGTGAGAGACTACAACTCTGCCATCGAGACCTTTCCGGGAAACCTGTTTGCCTCGGTGTTCGGCTTCGGGCCCAGGGGCTACTTCGAGGTGGACGAAGAGGAGAAGGGGCCGGTGCAGGTATCTTTCAAGTGATGCGGAGGTGAGGATGGAATACAGGTGGATACTCTACGAAGAGAGGGAGAAGGTTGGGGTTGTTACCCTGAACAACCCAAAGCGCCGCAACGCCCTTTCTGCAGAGATGCTCAATGAGCTAAGGCACCTCTTCGGGGCAGTCGCCAGCGAGCGCAGGGTGCACGTGGTGGTGGTGAAAGGGGCGGGCCCCGCCTTCTCGTCGGGGCACAACCTGCTTGAGATAGCGGGCCGCCCTGCCCCCGAGGTAGAGAGGCTGTTCTTGCTCTGCC
>CAZQJB010000109.1:0-5116 GCA_964593115.1 uncultured Aquificales bacterium | reverse complement strand
ACTCCATCGAATCCCTATTCATTCAGCGGGGCGGTGTGGTCCACCACGCCGAGACTGCCCGGGACGCCAGGGAGATAGTGAAGTCAATAGCCGAAGAGGCCCAGGTTGACTTAGTGGTGAAGGGCAAGTCGATCACCAGCGAAGAGATAGAGCTCAACCACGCCCTCACAGAAGAGGGGATAGAGGTGGTTGAGACAGACCTTGGAGAGAGAATCATTCAACTTGCAGGAGAGCCCCCATCTCACCTCATCGTGCCCGCGGTGCACCGCACGGTAGAAGAGGTGGCCCAGATATTCTCCCGACACTGGGGGCGCCAGGTGCCCCGTGACCCATTTCTCATCACCAAGGAGGTGCGCAAGGAGATACGCGAAAAGTTTCTCACGGCGGGGATGGGGATCACGGGAATAAACGCCATCTCGGCAGACAAGGGACTCTTCTTTCTCATGACCAACGAGGGAAACGGCAGGCTCTGCGCCACCCTGCCCCCGGTTCAGGTGATCATCACCGGCTACGAGAAGATAGTGGAGACCGTGCAAGACGCCCTCTTTCTACTTGACATCTTACCACGCAACTCGGTGGGTCTCACCTCTGCCAGCTACATCAGCGTCTTCTCTGGGCCCTTAAAGTGGAGGGAGGGCAGGAAGCTTCACCTGGTCGTTGTTGACAACGGCCGCAGGTCCGCCATGAAAGACCCTGAGCTGAAAGAGACCCTTCGCTGCATACGCTGCGGGGCCTGCATGAACGTCTGCCCGGTTTACCAGTCTGTTGGGGGACAGACATTCAGCCACATCTACATGGGGGGCATAGGGGCAGCGTGGACTGCCATCACCGCTGGATATGGGGCTGCAAGAGAGGTGGCAGACCTGTGCACCACCTGTGGAACCTGCTTGGAGGTGTGCCCCGTTGGCATAGACATTCCCCGCCTGGTCAAGGTGGTGAGGGAACGGGCCCGCTCCAACACCAGGGTGAGGGAAGGGGTTCTCAAGGTGCTTGAGAAACGAAGAAGGCTGCAGTCACTCTCGCAGGCCATGGCACTTGTGCCCATGGAGAAGACCCCAAACTTACCCGGCCCCCTGGGAGAGCTGGCAGGAGACACCGCCTTGCCCAGGCCCGATATCGAGCCTTTCCATGGTTGGGCGAAGAAGAGCGGCCTCACCGAACGGGGGGGCGAGGTGACCCTCTACGCAGGCTGCATGGTGGAGTACCTCTACCCACAGATAGGCAAAGATGCCGTCAACCTGTTGCAATCATTGGGTATTCCTGTACAGGTGATGGCAGAAGAGTGCTGCGGCCATCCCCACGCCGTCATGGGCAAGCCGTTGAAGGGAAAGGTGATGGCCTCTAAAAACCTGAAGAGGGTAGAGAAGGGCAAGCCACTGCTCTTTCTATGCGCCACCTGCCTGTCAGGGTTGAAGGAAGAGACCGGTGAGACCGGGGTAGATGCCATTGACCTCTCCCAATTCCTGGTGAAACGTTTGGGTCCTGGTAAACTCGGCAGCTTCAAGGGCAGGGTGGCCTACCATCTCCCCTGCCATCTGGGCCGGCACCTGGGCGTAAGGGATGAGCCCTACCAGCTACTGGAACGGGTGGAGGGCATCGAGCTTGTCCGCGGCGAAGAGGAGGCCCTCTGCTGCGGTGGTGCAGGCCTCTACCGTTTCACCCATCCCCCGGTCTCGAAGGAGATCCTGGGCAGAAAGGTGGATTGGCTTAAGAATAACCAGGTGGATGTGCTGGTAACCTCGTGCCCCAGTTGCATCATGCAGCTCACCCAGGGTGTGAAGGCTGCAGGGCTGCAGGTGGAGGTGATGCACCTGGCGAGTTTTCTTCTCGAGAGCATGGGGAAAAGACCTTGAAGCTGAACGAGGTGGAGCCGGGCAAGGATTTCGAGGGTGTCTGCCGCATATCCTACAAGGACAAGAGGCAGAAATCTAACGGTGAACCCTTCCTGGTGTTGAGCCTGGAAGACGAGACTGGCCAGAAGAACGCAAAGGTCTGGGACGGGGTGGAAGAGCTGGACTCCAGGTTCAACAAGGGAGACGTGGTGAGGGTGAGGGGCATGGTGGACTCCTGGCAGGGAACCCCCCAGATCATCGTAAGGGAGATGGAGCCGGCATCAGCAGAAGAGACCGAGGCCCTGATGCCAAGGTCACCCAGGCCCCTGGAAGAGATGGAGGCGGAGTGGGAGAAGCTGGTGGCCCTGGTGGAGAATCCACACCTAAGGTCACTACTGGACGCCGTTTGGGAAGACGAGGGGCTAAAGACGGCCTTCACCACCCTTCCCGCAGGCACCATGATCCACCATCCCTACAAGGGCGGCCTCTTGGAGCACTCCCTTGCTGTGGCCAAGGGGGCGTACCTGCTCTGGCGCAAGGTGTACCCCCACCTCCACAGAGACCTGCTCATTTCAGGTGGATTGCTGCACGACATCGGGAAGAGCCGCGAGATAACCTGGGTTGGGACAGTGGCCGAGTACACCGATCAGGGCAGGCTTCTTGGCCATGTGGTGCTGGGAAACGAGATACTTGCCAGGCTCATCGGGGGTATCCAGGGATTTCCCCAGGAGCTCGCAATGAAACTGCAGCACATAGTTGCAAGCCACCACGGCGAACCCGAGGTGGGGGCCGCAACGGTGCCCCAGTCTCAAGAGGCGGTGATGATTCACTTCTTGGACGAGCTGGACTCCAAGGTGGCCGGGTTCAAGATATTCATCGAGCGTGACGAGAACGATGGCCAGTGGACCGCCTACCACAGGTGGTTCAACAGGTACATCTACAAGGGCTAACCCTGCCCTTCCACCATCTGCAGAAACTCTTGCTCGCTCAGGGTCTTCACCCCAAGCTGCAGGGCCTTCTGGTACTTGCTCCCGGGGTTCTCCCCCACCACCACCATACCGGTCTTCTTCGAAACCGAGTTGGCAACCCTGCCTCCTGCCCTCTCCACAAGCTCCTTGGCACGGTTACGGTCCATTGAGGCAAGGGTGCCCGTGAAGACCACGGTCTGGCCCTTTAGGGGCAACTGCGCCTCTTCCCTTCTCACCGGCAGCACCCTCACCCCTGCATCCAACATGTGGCGAATCGTCCCTTGGTTCCTCTTTTCAGAGAAGAAGGCAACTATGCCCCTGGCGGTCTCTTCACCTATTCCCTTGATGGCCACCAAGTCTTGAAAGGTGGCAGAGGCCAGCTCGTCTATTCCAGTGAAACGCTCAGCCAAGAGCTGGGCCGTGAACTCACCCACGTTGGGAATACCAATGGCGTAGATGAACCTGTTAAGCGTCACCTCTTTGGCGGCGTTGATGGACTCAATTAAATTTTGGGCAGAGACCTCTGCAAACCCTGGCAGTGTTTGAAGGTCCTCTTTCGTGAGCGAGAAGATATCTTGCAAGCCCTTGACCAGGCCCCTCTCCACCAACATCTGGGCAACCTTGCCCCCAAGCCCCTCGATGTCGAAGGCCCTGCGCGAGGCAAGGTGCCTGATGGACTGCACGAGCACCGCGGGACACGAGGCGTTGACGCAGCGCAGGTAGGCCCCCTCTTTGGCAACCCCTGCACCGCACACGGGACAGCTTGCAGGAGGTTTGATGGGCACCTCGTCACCTGCCCTCTTCTCTTTCAACACCTGCACCACCGCAGGAATCACGTCACCTGCCCTCTGGACAACCACGGTATCCCCGATGCGTACGTCGAGCCGGCTGGCCTCCTCAAAGTTGTGCAGGGTGGCGCGGCTCACCATCACGCCTCCTATGGGCACAGGATCGAGAATGGCCACAGGGGTGATGGTGCCCCTGCGGCCCACCTGGCAGACAACGTCAACCACCTTCGTGGTCATCTGGCGGGGTGCAAACTTTGCCGCAAGGGCCCAACGAGGAGACCTGCTGGTGGCACCAAGCCTCTCCCACAACCCCATCTGGTTCACCTTGATCACCATGCCGTCCAGCTCGTAACGGTGGGAGTCACGGCCACTCTCAAGCTCCCTGAAACGTTTAAGGCACTCGTCTATCCCCCGGCACAGGTGGCGGGGACTCGCTACCTGGAACCCCCACTTCTCTAACAGGTTCAGCACCTCCCAGTGGGTGTCTGGCAGGGTATTCTCCCACACACCCACCCCCCATGCCACGAACTCCAGGGGACGCTGGGCGGTGATGTTGGGGTCAAGCTGCCGCAGAGAGCCTGCGGCGGCGTTGCGGGGGTTGGCGAATGGACGCCCCCCCTCCTCAAGTATCCGCCTGTTCAGTTCCTCGAACCTGTCCCTTGGCATAACCACCTCTCCCCTCACCTCTAAGAGCGGAGGTGAGGAATCGGTGAGGAGTTGAAGGGGCAGGTTCTTGATGGTGCGTACATTGGGTGTCACATCCTCTCCCACCTTGCCATCGCCCCTGGTGGAGGCCAGGGTGAAGCGGCCACCTTCGTAAACCACCTCGCACGAAAGCCCGTCAAGCTTGGGCTCCGCCACGTACTCCACCTCATCCGTGGGGGACAAACCCAAAAGCCTCTTCACCCTATGGTCGAACTCCCTGACTGAGCCCTCGTCGTGGGCGTCGGCAAGGGAGAGCATGGGACGCCGGTGCTCAACGGTGGAGAACCCCTCCCTGGGAGGGGCCCCAACCCTTTGGGAGGGTGAGTGGGGCTCCACGAACTGGGGAAAGGCCTCTTCAAGAGAGACCAGCTCTTGCATCAGCCTGTCGTACTCTGCATCGGTGATCACGGGGTCGTCTTTCACGTAGTACCGGTAGTTGTGGTAGTTTATCTCGCTTCTTAGCTCTTCTATTCGTCTCTTTGCCTCTTCTGCTGTCATACCCCAAACCTCCCGCTCAGCATCACCACCCCCAAGGCTATGAGCACCAGCCCGCTCACAGTCTGTACCGCCTTGGTGTACTTCTGGAATCCCCGGATAAGCACCACGGCCCTGTTGAATAGCAGTGCCGTGGCGAAGAAGGGAACAGCCAGGCCCGCAGAGTAGGCTGCCAGCAACAGCACCCCCTTCTGGGCACCTGCTTGCGTCGAGGCGTAGGCGAGAATACCTGCCAGTATGGGTCCCACGCAGGGGCTCCAGCCAAAGGCAAATACCACCCCGAGCAGAAGGGAGCCCAACAGCCTCATCTTAACCTTGGGCATGGGAA
>CAZQJB010000108.1:0-5206 GCA_964593115.1 uncultured Aquificales bacterium | reverse complement strand
ATCATCCCGGAGCCCCCCTTTCGTCATTCTGAGGGCGAAGCCCGAAGAATCTCCATGACGGCTCACCCCCCGTCCCTTTTGAGCTCAATGCCTCATGGTTAAATCGGCCTGCCACACCCATGCCAATACCCCTCATTCCCGTTATTCAACATCTAAGAGTAAGATACAAGGTCCAATACGAGTTACGATCCAGAAATGTCCGGGAGAAAACGCCCAACTATGGTGTCCACATCGGGATGCTTCTTCAGAGGGGATGGTGATTAGACGAAGTTTTTTCATCCTTTCCAGGGCCTCCCTGCAAGTCTTGCAGGTCTGGAGCTGTTTGGGGCGCGATAGTTGTACGGGTTTCCCGCGTCTTGTGAAAGGCGGCTCGCCGTGGTAGGGATGGGGGAAGCTTTTGAAGAGCAAGGAGACACCTTAGTAATGGCTGACTTTCTGCCCTTTGCGGCTATCCGCTACGATGGTGCCAAGGTGCCCATAAGGGAGGTGGTGGCACCTCCCTACGACGTGATCGACCCTGACCACAGGGAGAGGCTCAAAGAGCGCCATCCCAACAACGTGGTGCACCTTATTCTCGGAGAGGGTAACTGGTACCAGAATGCTGCCAGGGCTTTCAGGGAATGGCAGGGCTCAGGTGTGCTGATGCAAGACAAGGCCCCTTCTTTCTACCTCTACAAGCAGTGTTTTGTTGTGAAGGGCAAAGAGTATTGCCGCTGGAAGATCCTTGGCAGGTTGAGGCTTGAGCCCCTGGGAAAGGGAAGGGTGTTTCCCCACGAGAAGACCCTTGCAGGCCCAAAGCAGGATAGGCTTAGGCTCTACAACGCCGTTAGGGCCAACCTTAGTCCCGTATTCGGTGTCTTCAGGGACGAGAAGGGGATACACGGAGAGCTCACCAGGGATGTGAGCGGATACGAGCTTCTCTACAGCTTCAAGGACCACGATGGCCTCGAACAAAGCCTGTGGAGGTTGCCGAAAGAGGCAGAGAGCCTGGTGATTGAGGGTGTGAGAGACCAGTCCATCTTCATTGCCGACGGTCATCACCGTTACGAGACGGCATTGCTCTATCAGCAGCAGAGGATGGCAGAGAATCCCCACCACAGTGGAGACGAGCCCTACAATTTCGTTCTCATGGCCCTGGTCAGTATGAACGATCCCGGTTTGCTGGTACTGCCTACCCACAGGGTGCTGAAGAGGGGATGGGGAAGGGACGACCGGGAGATCTCAGAGAGACTCCATGGATTGTGCACGGTAGAGGCAAGACCTGACTCCCTTGATGATTTGCTTAATATCGTGGTTTCTGCACATGATAAGCACCTGTTCGGTGTTTACAGCAGGGACATGGGCTTTTCGGTGCTGAAACTAAGGGACGAGGCGGTTCCATCTGGCAGGTTGAACCACTTGCCCCCGTGCCTGAAGGGGCTACAGGTTAGCATATTTCACACCGTGGTGGTGGAGGACGTGCTGGGTCTCTCTCCCGAGGTGGTGGAACGAGAGGCCCCCCTGATCTACTTCAAGAATGCTCCACAGGCCTTAGAGGCGGTAGAGAGGGGAGAGGGAAGGTATGCCTTCTTCTTGAACGCTCCCACCTTGGACGAGATAGCATCTGTGGCAGAGAGCGGAGAGACCATGCCCCAGAAGAGCACCTTCTTCTATCCTAAGCTCACCACGGGGCTGGTATTCTACTCCCTCGAATAGAAGAGTGGCCTTCTTCGTAGGCATAGGCGGTGCCAGCGGGGCCTGCGTAGGCAAGAGAATCGCAGATGCCTTGGCAGAGATGGGAGAGAGGGTGCACCTGTGCTACACCGCCGAGGCAGAGCTCATTGCCAAACACGAGGGGGTCTCCCTTGGCCACTGGCCACCAGAGGTGGTGGTTCACGGTGTTGGGCAGTGGGATGCCCCTGTGGCCTCGGGTTCTTACCGTTTGAGGGGAACCGTGGTGGCCCCTTGCTCTATGGGTATGCTTGGCCGTATTGCGTCAGGGGTGTCTGGCAACCTGATTGAGAGGGCCGCAGACGTGGCGTTGAAAGAGGGGTGGCCCCTGGTGCTGGTGCCACGGGAGACCCCCCTTAGCGTCGTCCACCTGAGGAACATGCTCGAACTTGCACAGGCGGGGGCGGTTATTCTTCCCCCTGTCCTCACCTTCTACCATTGCCCACAGGGGCTTGATGAGATGGTGGATTTTGTGGCAGGACGGGTGTTAGATGCTCTGGGCGTACGGCACTCCCTTTTCAGGAGGTGGGGTGGTGAAGGGTAGCAAGGTTCTATTTGGGGTGACCGGGGGCATAGCCGCCTACAAGGCTGTGGAGGTGGTTAGGTTGCTCTCCAAGAGGGGGATAGAGGTGCAGGCCATGATGACCCCAAACGCCCGGCGCTTCTTGGGGGAGCTCACCTTGCAGGCCCTTACCAGAAGACCTGTCCCCATAACCTCTCTTGAACCTTCAAGTGGTGACAGAATAGAGCATATCGATCTTGCCCAGTGGGGAGACCTGCTCTGCATAGCCCCTGCAACTGCAAACACCATTGCCAAGCTGGCCCACGGCATCGCCGACAACATCGTTGCAGAGGTCTTCCTGGCCTTTAGGGGACCGGTGCTGGTGGTGCCCGCGATGAACGATGCCATGTACGAGAATCCCGCCACCCGGGATAACCTGGAGCTGCTCAGGTCCAGGGGGGTGATGGTGCTCGATCCTGAGGTTGGTGAGCTTGCCTGTGGCACCTCGGGTCCCGGGCGTTTCCCTGATCCTGTGGTGGTGGCTGACACCGTCTCCTCCATGCTTGCTCCCAAGGACTTGGAGGGCAAGAGGGTGCTGGTTACTGCCGGGCCCACCAGGGAGTTCATTGATGCTGTGCGTTTCATCAGTAACCCCTCCACTGGGCGCATGGGCTATGCCATTGCAAAGGTGGCGGCCATGAGGGGTGCACAGGTGCTCCTGGTCTCTGGTCCCACAGAGCTTGGTCCTCCCTTAGGGGTGAAGAGGGTACAGGTGGTATCTGCCCTGCAGATGTACCAAGAGGTGATGAAAAGGGCAGACTGGGCCCAGGTGGTGATTAAGTCTGCTGCAGTGGCAGACTTCAGGCCAGCAGAGAGAAGAGAGGGTAAGCTGAAAAAATCGCAGCTAAAGACACTTTCCATACCCCTGGAACCCAACCCTGATATCCTCAAGGCCCTGGGCGAGAGAAAGGGAGAGAAGCTATTGGTGGGTTTTGCGGTGGAGACCCATGACCTGGTAGAGAGTGCCCTTTCCAAGCTGAAGGATAAGAACCTCGACCTTATCGTTGCGAACCAGGCCTCAGAGGGTTTCGCAAAAGAGACCAACAGGGCGGTGATAGTGAGAAGGGACGGCACCCTGCGTTACACCTCGCTAATGGGAAAAGAGGGGCTTGCCTGGGTCATTCTTGACGAGGTGGTGAAACTTATGGACGAGGGTGGTTCTTCTACCGAACAGTAAACTATTGCCTTATCTGCAGCCTTAACTGAAATTTTCCGGGGGTCCCTCCATAGGTCGAACCGTTTTCCACGGGGCCGAATGATCGCAGTGTTCTGCCTTTTCTCTCCTGCACCGATGGATGTGGTTATGGAGTGAAAAGTTTTCAATTCATAATTGTTTATGTCCTTGAACATAATCTGGGTGTATGCTAAAATCACTTTACATTACGATTAGGGCTATGGGGGAAAGAGGGGGAAGACTGTCACCATGCTACTTCAGGGCAAATTAGAGGTCATGGATCTTGCAACTCTCGTCCAGCTGGGGGGGGATAAGGAGATGAAGATAGAGCTGGCCAGTAACGGTGCGGCTGGTGAGGTCTATCTGGGGGACGGAAAGGTGCTTCACGCCGAGGCAGGTGAATTAAAGGGCGAGAAGGCATTTTTTTACATGCTCTCGTGGGAAGAGGGTTCTTTCACCGTTAAGGATGCAAGGGCTCCCCAGGTGACCGTGGGAGAGGAGATTGCCATGCTGCTTTTGAAGGGGGCCCAGGTCTTGGACGAGGGTGGCGAAGGTGAAGAGCCAGAGGATATCCCAGATGAGATGTTTCAAGACCACACCTTTAGTCTGGTTGGTGAGCAAGGGCAGGTGAGTCTTGCCAGGGAAGAACCTCTTGGCCAATACAACGGGGATGCTGGCTGGACCCACTGGAGTGGGACAGGGAGTGACGGAGAGCTCGTTGAGGTGCCCATAGGTCTCCTCTCTCCTGAAAATACCACAGAGGCAGACCTCTACCTGCCGATGAACGGCGAGATGGTGCTTTACAAAAAGGCCGGTGCCTCCCTTCACAAGGGCAGAATAGAGAAGCTTGTGAGGCAGGGGGTAAAGCTCATCTACCTGCAAAGAAAAGAGGTTGGTTCTTTCTTACGTAGAACAGGTGATGATATACGTAAGATGCTTCTCTCACACAGGCCGTCTATCCAGGAACTGAAGAAGGTGCACGAGAAGCTCACCCAATTTTCGTCATCTCTTCTTGCCGTTCCCTCACGGGAGACCATAGAGCTATCGGTGAGAATGGCGGCCTTGTTGCCAGAGTGCATAGAGAGAAACGAGGATATCTCTACCCAGGTTCTCTTCTTGCTGGAGAAGGACATTGCCACCAGTGTGCATGTGACCAATGTTCATTTCTTAGTTTCGGGATTCTCATATTTTCTGGGACTTAGGGGTGATGACCTGGCCCGGATGTCTGCCATGGGAATGCTTCACGATGTGGGTAAGGCCATGGTGCCCGACTTCATCTTGAAGAAGCCAGGAAAACTCTCCCCGGGGGAGTTCGAAGAGGTGAAGAGGCACACCATTTACGGGAGGGATATTCTAATGAACAACGGTGCAGACCAGTTTGTGGCTGGAGCCCTGTGCCACCACGAGAACGTGGACGGCAGTGGTTACCCAATGGGCTTGAAGCACGGGGATATTCCTCCAGAGGCCTTGGTGATCAAGGTGTGCGACATCTACGAGGCACTCACCGGTTACCGGCCCTACCGCAGTTCCTTCAAACCCTACGCCGCTGCAAGGTTGATGATTGAGGAGTTCGTGAAGGTGAAAAAGGGCCTTCCCATGGGGATAGTTGAGAAATTCATATCCTTCGTGGGTGCCGCCAGGCTTTAGCCTGGTTTGCTTCTTAAAGAGGGTTGATGTTGGTTAAACTCCAAAACCCCGGGTTTAGGTGCAAAGCTCACTTCCCTGCGTTCCATGGCCTCGGTCTTTTGTTGTAGCCATGG
>CAZQJB010000107.1:0-5244 GCA_964593115.1 uncultured Aquificales bacterium | reverse complement strand
CCGCACCTTCTCCAGGGCCTTCAAGGCATCCCGCTGGGCATTAAGCAGGTAACCCAACTGCACCAGACGGTTGAACAGGTTTGTAACCTCTGCCACAAGCTCCTCTTTGGTTAGCCTTAGCTGGGAAGAGCCTATCTCTTCTTGAAGCCTGGCTATCTCTACCATCCTGCTTATCCTGCCCCCCTGGTAGATGGGCAGGTATCCCTCGGCCTTCCACTGGTAGAGGTTTTTGCTGAACTGGGGAGGTCTTCTTCCAAAGCCCTTTATGGGCACCACAGCCATGGGGTCGCTAAGCCTGGTATAGCTCGACTTTAGCTCAACCTGGGGCAGGTGGCTTCCCCAGGCCGCCCTGACACCCTCGTGGCTGGACCTGACCGACCATTCACCTGCCTTAACCACGGGGCTGTTTTTAAGGGCTATGGAGACCGCCTGTGAGAGCGTGAGGTTAGTCAGGGGAGTAGGGGCGTTTTCCGCCAGGGCAGTGGATAACCAGGTCAAGGTTAAGAGCAAAAAAACAAAGAGACCAAGGCGTCTCATCTCTCCACTATCCCCTTCAGCATGGTGTCAAGAAAACCACTGGTGCACGTCTCTGCATCGCAGTCAACACCCCTTAGCAGAGAGAGCATTGCCGAAGACTGTAAGAACCCAACAACCGCCTGAGAGGCCAGGTCAACACACAGGTCATTTCTGAAAGAGCCCTCATCAACCCCATCCTCGAGTATCTCCCTGATTATGCCCTGGAATCTGCGAACCAGGCTCAACATGGCATCCTTTAGCTCAGGATCGTCGTGGTGAATGGCCTCGGAAAGTAGCACCAGGGTTACACCCTTATTCCTGTGAAGAAACTCAAGGGTCCCCCTTATGGCCTTGCCGAGCCTATCGGCACCGTCGCCATCTCCCCTCGCCAAAGGATAGACCTCTGAGCTCAACCTTGACCACACGTAGCTGTAGAGCGCCTTCAACAGCTCTTTCTTAGACTGGAAATGCCGGTAGATTGCGGGCTCGGATATCTCGAGCTCATCTGCGATCCTCCTGATGGTGAGTGCATGGCACCCACCCTCTGCCAACAACTTCAGGGCCACCTTCAATATGTCCACCTGCCGTGGCCTTAGCTTCAACTCAACCATGGTTAGTTATCATAAGCTAACCTGTTCTCCTGTCAAGACCCCTTGCTTGATACTTATGCATCACCCTGCTATGTGGGCGTAAAGGTGCCAGACTGAGCGTAAAGGGGGACGAGATGAGGCAGAAAAGAACATTGATTCTATTGGCTATCTTGCTGGTTGTGGCGGTAGGCGCAGGGGGTGCCTTTCTTATGATGGGAGGGCATGAGGAAGTGACAACCACCAAGATATCGGTAGAGAAGATACGGAAGAAGACCCCTGTGGTGGTGAAGAAGAGGGCCACCAAGCCTTCCCCCAAGGATCACTGCGCGGTGAAAATCCCCACTGGAAAGGGCACACTCTCTATCTTCCAGATGTTCCCCATAGACCCTGGGGAGAACTACATTGCAGGAGCCGTTGACGTGAAGGCCTTTCAAGGGAGAATGGGCAAGCGCCTGTCTGCCAAAGATAGGGCAACCCTTGAGAGGATGTCGCTGGATAAGTGTGGATACACCATGTGGCCCAAGGGGATACAAGACCAGTTCCACTACGCGGTGATCTGCTCCCTCCACGGTGATCCCTCGGTGGTTAAGAAGGAGTTGGTGAAAGGGAAAAACGCCATTGAGGGCACCTGTGGAAAGTCCATTAGGTGTCTTCAGATAACCAACAAGAAGGGTAATGCCTCGTACCTGGCCTTTAAGGGTAAGAGGTTTATGGTGTTCTCAGACGTGGCAAGCCTTGCGGCATCCATTGTTACAACGTCCCCCAATAAGGCCCGGGGGCAGAGGTGGGCAAGGCTTCTCCCCGTGAAAAAGGGCAGCTTCGGGGTTTTTCTGGCATCATTCACCAACAACGAGAAAGGCGGCACTGTGTCTGATTTCACCCCCTCTAACCTCGGGAAAAGGTCAAATGTGACAATAGCAAAGGTGATGATACACGGGGATTTCGAGTTCATACCCAGGGGCATGGAGTTCGGCATAAGGATAGCCCTGAAGAACGAAAAGAACCAGGCCGTAGATATAGCCCGGGTTCCCGGCAGGGTAGAGGCACTCAACCCATCCCTTCCCGCCGACGCATTGATGGCAGGCATAGACCTTAATGCCGCCAGAAAGTCCATAGAGGCCACAACGGCAAGGTACAAGGGCAAGACCGATCCAGAGCTGCAGCGCATCGAGGGAAGGCTGTTCTTCGAGCTCAGCTTTGGTAACGGCAGGCCCCTTGTCCACCTCAAGATGGTGGACATGAAAGAGAACGGGCCCAACCTTAAGAAGCTCGGCAAACCGGGAGACCAGGTGGACATAACCACCATGATCAACCCCTTTCTCGCCATGTTCCTGGGCAAGACCACTTTTAAGAGAATAAAGGGCGGCTTCGTGGCAACCAACCTGGTGGGCAACAACCTGGCACCATCAAAGGAAGGGATCGAGAAGAGCAAAAAGCTTTTCAAAGGGTTGAATGTGAAGCATCCCTTGGCCCTGGTCTCGTTGTCACCGTCAAGGTTCTTAGCAGGGGCAATCGCCCTGGCACAGCCCTTCGTGTCGAGAAACCCTGAGATTAAGAAGAGGCTTGACGACCTTAATAGGGGTTTGAGCGACAACACCAAGCCCAGGCCAGAAAGAATCGTTCTCATCGCCCGGTCACTTACAGACTACCAGGTTAGGGTTGAGTACAACCGCTAAGCCTAAGTTCCTTTTCTGACTACATCTAAGAAGGTCGAGCGCGGGGTTGGAGTTCTGCTGGCCCGGTGATAACCTCCAGGGTGGGAGCTTCTGGACTTGAGCCGAGACTGCGCGAGTTCTTGCACGATCTCCCTATTCCAAAAGAAGGTCTGAAAGCCTGTCGAGCAAGCCTCACGGAGAAAAGAAGACCAGGCCGATAGCTCAGCTTATCAGCGAGAAGACCACCTTCCAGATGGCGTGTGAGAACACCTGGTTGAAGGTGTCGCTTAGAAGCAGCAGCACAACGACCACTATGCCGAAGGGTTCCACCTTTGCGTAATAGTAGGCCAGGTTTTTGGGAAGAAGCCCCGTCACTATCCTCCCCCCGGCCAGGGGGGGCACGGGAATCAGGTTGAAGAGGCAGAGGGCAACGTTGATCATCACGCTCATACCCAAGATAAGGGCCAGGGGAAAGGTGATCATCAGGTAGGTTCCCTTCAGCGAGGGAAGTGACATTCCACGAATAAACCCGCCTATCAGGGGAATGACCCTGGGGTCTATGTGCACCACCGCCTTGAAGAGAAAGGCCGAGAGCACCGCCAGCACAGCGTTCGTGAACGGCCCTGCCGCCGCCACTATCATCATGTCCCGCTTAGGGTTGCGCAGGTTGAAGGGATTTATGGGAACGGGCTTGGCCCACCCGATTATCCTGGTCACTACAAAGACCAGAAGCCCTATGGGGTCAAGGTGTTTCAAGGGATTCAGGGTCAACCTGCCAGCATCCTTGGCGGTTGAGTCTCCCAGCATGTTTGCAACAAAACCATGGGCCACCTCGTGGGTGGTGATGGCAAAGAGCACGGGAGGGGCAGCCACTGCGATCTGCTGAAGCAGGTGTGGCAGCTTAGAGAGGTCGAATGGTCCCACGGCTTAGAGTATGTACCTGCTAAGGTCCATGTCCTGGGCTACGTCAGAAAGCTTCTCGTGCACGTAGTCCACGTCGATGGTCACCTTCTGCCCCGACATGTTGGACGCCTCGAAGGAGAGGTCCTCCAAGAGCTTCTCCATCACTGTGTAGAGCCTTCGGGCACCTATGTTCTCTGTGCGCTGGTTAACCTCGGCGGCAATAGAGGCAATCTCTTCAATGGCCTCTGGTGTGAACTCGAGATCCACTCCCTCGGTGGCCATCAATGCCTTGTACTGCTTAATCAGGGCGTTTCTTGGCTCGGTCAAGATGCGCACGAAGTCCTTTGTGGATAGAGAGTCGAGCTCTATGCGTATGGGAAACCTGCCCTGCAACTCGGGGATGAGGTCAGAGGGCTTGGCCACGTGAAACGCCCCTGCGGCGATGAACAAGATGTGGTCTGTACGCACAGGACCGTACTTGGTGTTCACCGTGGTTCCCTCCACCAGGGGCAAAAGGTCTCTCTGCACCCCCTCACGTGAGACGTCGGGCCCGGTGCCACTTTCGCGTCCCGCCACCTTGTCTATCTCGTCAATGAACACCATGCCGCTCTGCTCTACCCTGTGGATGGCCTCCTTGGTCACCTTGTTCATGTCAACAAGCTGCTGGGCCTCCTCTTTCTCGAACATCTCAAGGGCATCCTTCACCTTCATTCTAACCCGTTTGGACTTCTTGGGCATCAGGTTGCCAAGCATATCCTTGAAGTTTATGTCCATCTCCTCCATCCCCATTGATGAGAATATCTCCACCATGGGGGCCGAGCGCTCTTCAACCACCACCTCGATATCCCTCTCGTCCAGCCTTCCCTGATGCAGCAACTCTCGCATCTTCTCGCGGGTATTAAGGTAAGAGTCACGCTCAACGGGGCTGGGCCCCTCCTGCCCGGCAACCGGCCTTGCAGGCATGGGCACAAGCAGATCGAGCAGACGCTCTTCTGCCATCCTCCTCGCCTGGGGACGCAGCTCCCTCTCTTGCTCTTCCCTCACCATGCGCACCGAGAGCTTCACCAGGTCCCTGATGATAGACTCCACGTCCCTGCCAACGTATCCAACCTCGGTGAACTTCGAGGCCTCCACCTTTATGAATGGGGCCTTGTCGAGCCTGGCAAGCCTGCGGGCTATCTCGGTCTTTCCAACCCCTGTAGGGCCTATCATTATGATGTTCTTGGGGATGATCTCTTCTTTCATCTCTCCCTTCACCTGCTGGCGCCTCCAGCGGTTGCGAAGGGCTATGGCCACCATCTTTTTTGCCCTTTTCTGGCCGATTATGTAGCTGTCGAGGGCCGACACTATCTCTGCCGGGGTCATGTAACGCGGCTCGGGAAGAACCCTTGCTTCACTCATGGGCAAGCTCCTCAACCACGATCTCCTGGTTGGTGTAGATGCATATCTCTGCGGCTATACCAAGGGACTTCTCTGCAATCTCTCTGGCAGTCAACCCCGTGTTTGCCACAAGGGCACGGGCAGCGGCCAGGGCATAGGGCCCCCCAGAACCTATGGCTATGATGCCGTCATCTGGCTCT
>CAZQJB010000106.1:0-5271 GCA_964593115.1 uncultured Aquificales bacterium | reverse complement strand
TCTGGTTAGAGTCTGCAGGAAGTATCAGCTTGAAACCGAAGAGGTTTCTCAATAGACCTATGTAGTCTATGCAGTGGTGGGTCTTGCCGTCTTGCCCCACGTCGAGGCCCAGGTGGGTCAGTATCACCTTGATGTTTGCGTGGTTGATGTCGTTTAGCCTCTGCTGGTTGTACACCTCGTCTATCCCGAATACGCCGAAGTCGCCGAAGAAGGCCACCACCCCCTGGCTCGAAAGTGCCCCTGCAACGGTGGCAGCGTTGTGCTCTGCCACCCCAGACTCGAAGAAGTAAGGGGCAAGCTCTCTCTCCCGGGAGAACCACCCGGTGCGCACCGAATCTGCAAGGTCGCAGTCGAAGACGGCTATTGGTGCATGCCCCTCTTTTGAGCAGTTTCTCTTTCCAAGGTCCACAAGGGTCTTCCCAAAGGCCGCCCTGTTGTCGATCTTGTCTCCCGGGCGATACGAAAATGGCTCACCTGTATCCACCCTTATCTCGGGCACGAGGACCTCGGCCTCGGGCAGTGAGGGTACGAACTGGTTTCGTCTCTTCAGGTGAAGGGCACGGGAATCAGGCACATTGAGCTCTTTTATCGCCTTCTGGAACTCCTCCTCGTTCAGGGCCCTGCCGTGGTACTCCTCTTTTCCCTCCATGAACGAGACCCCCTTTCCAATGGTGGTTTTGGCAATAATCACCACAGGGTGCTCGCTGTCTGAGGATGCATCTGATATGGCATGGCAAAGGGCCCTGTGGTCGTGGCCATCCACCTCCACAACCCTCCACCCGTCAGAGGCGTAGTTTGCGGCTATGTTCACTGGCATAACCTCGTGAACACTGCCGCTTATCTGTATCTCGTTGTAGTCTATGATCACCGTAAGGTTGTGTATTCTGTGCTTGATGGCAAACCTTCGCGCCTCTGCAACCTGGCCCTTGGCCTGTTCTGCGTCGCTCATCACCACGTAAACCTGGTAGGGAACCCCAAGCAGCCGCGAGGCAAGGGCAAACCCGCACCCGGCAGAAAGACCCTGGCCCAGGTTTCCCGTGGTCCATTCAACCCCAGGGATCGACCTCTCAACGTGACCCTCGTAGAGGCTACCACCCCGCCTGAAGAGGGAGAGCACCTCGTCTGTGGGGATGAAGCCCAGCCGGCCCAGAACCGAATAGACACCGGGAGAGGTGTGACCGTGGCTCACCACGATGCGGTCTCTCTTGGGGTCGTGGGGATTTGCAGGATCCACGTTGGCCACCGAGAAGAGGGCCAGGTAGATGTCAACCGACGACATGGACCCACCAGGATGCCCCGAACCCGCGATGTTGGTCATGGTGATGATGTCGGCCCTGCACAGGCGGGCCAGCTCGTTCAACCCATCGAAGCTCACCTTGCTACACGCAGACGAACCAGAAGAGTCCACTTCCTGCCTCCTCCTCTCCCCTCTCTTCGTTACCCGCTACAGGGCGTCCTCGTTGCTCTTCGAGATTATCTCGTCGAGTTCCCTCTTCAAGGGTTCTGGAAGCCCCATTATCTCGACGTTCAAGAATCCCCTTACTATGGCCGAGACCGCGTCGTCCTCTGTCATGCCCCTGGCCATGAGGTATTCAACCTCTTCCCTGTCTATCTTTCCCACCGCCGCCTCGTGGGTCATCTCGAGGTCTATGGCCTTGCCCTCGAGCTCTGGAATGGCATGTATCCTGCCCTTTTGATCCAGCAGCAATCCCCTGCACTCCAGGTGGGCCTTAACCCCAGGAAACTCTCCCACCAGGTGGCCCCTGGCTATGATCTCTCCACCAAGGGAAACCGCCCGGGAGACGATCTCGGCCCTGGTCTTCGCATCCTGCAGGTAAACCCGTGAGCCTATGTCCATGGAGGCACCTGGCACCGCCACCAGCACGCTCTGGAACCTGGCGGTTGCCTCTGGTCCTCTCAGGTAAACCGTGGGATACATCTTTATGGCCTTACCTGGGTGCATGCAGATGTAGTCAGAGATGAAGGTTCCCCCTTCTTCCACCACCACGGCGGTCTTGGGATAGGTCTCTATCTCGTCTCCCCAGGCGTGGATCATGGTGAAGTGCAGAGTGGCCCCCTTCTTCACGTAGAACTCAGAGACCCCGATGTGGGTTCCCTTGGTGGAACCCGAGGTGCACCCGGTGATCACGTGAAGCTCAGAGTTCTCCTCTGCAACCACGATGTTGTGAACATGCTGAACGCTACCCTCTTTGGCGATGTAGAGGCAGGCCTGAACAGGAAACAGTGGCCTGGCACCGGGGAGAGAGCGAATGAAGTAACCGTTAGAGAACCCTTCAAGGCCCTCCTCTCTCTTCAATACCCCCCAAAGGTAACGGGCGTAATCGCCCTCGATGGCCTTCTTCACCGGGAGAAGCTCAACGCCCTCCTGCTTCACGCCGCAAGAGACCACCTTGTCCTCTTCCTGTATGAAGGTGGCGCTACGCTCCTTCTCGTCGGCGTCTATTCCCACCATCAACAGCCTGTCTCTGTCGCTGTTCACCGAAGACATTTCACGCACTCCTGGTATCCGTACTTCTCAACGGTCTTGAGAATCTCTCGGGGGTTGCCATGGCACACTATCCTTCCCTTCATCATCACGTAGCCCTTGTCAGAGAATAGGTAGTTCAGGATGTGCCCGGTGTGGGTGATCACAAGGGCAGACCGCTTTCTCCTCTCCCTCTTCTCCTTGAGGGGGGTGGTGCCGTTGGGTTCGAGACCCCTGCCCAGCAGGCTGTTTATGGCCTTGCCAAGAAGGGCAATGTTTTCAAGGTCCACCCCGGACTCGGGCTCGTCTAAGAGCACCATCTTGGGATCCTGGGCAAGAAGCTGCATCAGCTCAGAGCGTTTCACCTCGCCACCAGAGAGGCCCGCGTTCACCTCGCGGTTCAAAAAGGGTTTACAGTTCATCTCTTCTGCCAGCTCCTCTATCCTTCTCTTCGTCTCGGGGTCGGCGGGGATCACCTCTCCCTTGTTGAGGCAGATGGCAAGAAGGTGCCTGGTCTTGATTCCCTTCACAACCGGGGGACGCTGAAAGGCTATGCCAAGGCCGAGCCTTGCCCTCTCGTGAAGGGGAAGATGGGTTATCTCTTCTCCCTTGAACAGTATTCTCCCTCTGGTCACCTTGTAGCCAGAGAACCCCATGATGGCCATGAGCAGGGTGCTCTTGCCCGAGCCATTTGGCCCCATCAAGACGTGAACGTCACCATCTGGGACCTCTAAGGAGACACCGTGGAGAATCTCCTTTCCCTCAACCTCTACGTAAAGATCTTCTACCTTGAGCATTCTCTCCTCCGGGAAGCCAACCGGCGCCTTTCAGTATAGCCTCGAGAGGCCCATGTCAATCTAAAGAAGGGCATCAGAAGGCATCGAAACGGGCCAGTTTCATCGAGTGGCTGCCACGCCCCTTTGTGAGGGACCTAAGGGTGGTGGTGTAACCGAACATCATGCGCAGTGGCACGTAGGCCTTCACCACCTGCACAGCCCCCTTGTCGGTTATTCCCTCTATTCTCGCCCTTCTGCTGCCCAGGTCCCCTGTGACCTCTCCAAGGTTTTCAGAGGGCACAAGCACCTCCACCTCCATGATGGGCTCGAGAATAACGCTATCCCCCTCTTCGAGCCCCTTTCTCAAGGCCATGGTGGTTGCCATGGCCAATGCCTGGTCGTTTGTCTTGCCCTGCTCGTAGAGGTAGCCCACCACCGACACCCTGAGGTCGGTTAACTGGTAGCCCTCTACCACCCCGTTGGTCAGTCCGTCTTCTATTGCCTTGAACACCACCTTCAGTATCTGCTCGTGCCTTGCTGTGTCGATCCCCTGGGGGATATCCCCCTGCCACTCCACATCTACTCCAGACTCTCTCTCCAATGGGGTGAGCCTTAGCTTGACGCCTGCATACAGGGTGATCCCCTCTTCCTCGTCTCCGAGCACCTTGTTTACAACCTCTTCAACCTCTACGGGCCTCGTGATGGTCTCTTTGCGCACGACCTGGGGCTGTCCCACGCTGAACTCAAGGTTAACCTCGCGGTTCAGTCGCTCGAAGAGCACCTCGAGGTGAAGCTCTCCCATTCCCGACACGATGATCTGCCCCGTCTCCTCGTCCCTCTCGAAGCTGAAGGTGGGATCCTCTTCGGCCAGCATGGCAAAGGCGGCCTCGAGCCTGTCCCCATCAGACTGGCTCCTGGGCTCCACCGCCACCGAGATGACGGGCTCGGGAAACTCCACCCCCTCTAAGAGAATGGGCCTGCCTGGGTCACAAAGGGTGTCTCCCGTCCTGGTCCACCTTAGGCTGGTGGTGGCAGCGATCTCACCGGGTCCCAGCGCCTCCACCCTCTCCTGCCTGTTGGAGTGCATCCTTAGCAGGGTTCCCAGCTTCTCCTTTCTGTCACAGGTGGTGTTGAGAAGCCTCATCCCCTCTTTGAAGATGCCCGAGTAGATCCTGAAATAGACCAGGCGGTGGCCCGAAAGCATGCTCACCTTGAAGGCCAGGGCCGTGGAAGGGCCCTTGGGATCGGGATGACGCTTCTCTACCTTCCCCGATCTGGGTACTCTACCCTCTATGGGAAGGGTCTCTTTCGGTGAGGGAAGATACCATAAGACCGCATCAAGTAGAGGCTGTATTCCCTTGTTCTTCAGCGCCGAACCGCACAGGACCGGCATGATGACGCCCTGCAGGGTGGCCCTTTTTATGCCTCCCCTGAGCTCCGCATCGGATATATCCCTCTCCTCTAAATAGGCCTCCATCAACTGGTCGTCGTGCTCTGCCACCCTCTCCACAAGCAGGTTTCTCCTCTCTTCGGCCTGGGAGAGGAGCTCGCCGGGAATGGCCTCTTCTCTCATATCCTCGGCTGCATCCCCCCAGAGAAAGGTCCTCATCGAGATAAGGTCCACCACACCTCTGAAGTCCTCCTCCACACCTATTGGCATCTGCAGGGCAACCGGCGTGATGCCGCATCTCTCCTCTATCTGCTCCACCACAGAGTCCATTGATGCACCCACCCTGTCCATCTTGTTCACAAAGGCGATGGTGGGGACCCTGTAACCCTGGGCATGGTGCCAAACCGTCTCTGACTGGGGCTCGACACCACCCACGCCGCAGAACACCATCACAAGGCCGTCGAGCACCCTGAGGCACCTCTGCACCTCTGCGGTGAAGTCCACGTGTCCCGGGGTGTCCACCAGGTTTATCTCGTGGCCCTTCCACTGACAAAAGGTAGCGGCAGAGGTGATGGTTATGCCCCGCTCCTTCTCCTGCTCCATCCAGTCCATCACAGCCT
>CAZQJB010000105.1:0-5340 GCA_964593115.1 uncultured Aquificales bacterium | reverse complement strand
TTCCAGGTGGCGAAAGAAGAGGTGGAGATGGGGCTCTGCTTCATCGAGCACTACTGGAAACGTGCGTAATGAAGGGACTCTCAGAGGCTGACCGTGCCCTGATGCTGCGGGTATCGAAGATGGACCTGGGGGAGCCCCTGCCCCCGCTGGACGAGCTATTTCTCCATGTCTGGGCAGAACACTACGCGCGCATCGTGGGGCTATCCCGCCCTGCCCGGGGCACCTTGACCTTAGAGGTTGGCCTTGGATACGGCATAATAGCTGCCGTGCTCTCGTCCCTTGGCGAGAGGGTTGTCTCCACCGAGCACCCGTCCCGGGCCTACCTGTTGAAGGGGGAGTACAGGGCCTTTATCCATGAGAGGGGTGTCTTGCCGGTGGCCAACGACCTGGGGGATGGGCTGCCCTTCTCGTCGGGCTCTTTCCACAAGGTGCTCTACTGCGATGTTATTGAGCACCTGCCGGTGGAGATGGTGAAGGGGCAGGTGGCAGAGCTTCACAGGGTGCTGAGGCCAGGGGGGGTGCTGGTGCTCTCTACCCCCAACCTTGCCAGGCTCTGGAACCGCCTGCGGTTTCTGTCTGGACGCCCGGTGAACCCGCCCATTGAGGTGAGAAGGGTTGGCGAGACCTTTGACCACATCAGGGAGTACCTTTGGGAGGAACTGTGCCCCATCTTCGAAGGTGCGGGTTTTCAAGTGGAAGAGGTGGAGTACGGCTGGATACCCCACTTTAACGGTGAGAGTCCCAGTGGGATGGTGAACCGGCTCACCAAGGTGGTTATGCCCATATTCCCCAGGTTAGGAGACGAGTTCTACGTGCGCATGGTGAAGAGATGAGCCGATACGAGGAGGAGATTCGCAGCGCCCACGAGAGGGTGGCGGATATCTACGGCATCGTGGACCTGCACGGCAACCCCGCCGGGGAGTGGGAGGGCTGGGTATTCCAGCACACCGTGGTGGACAAGGTGGCCCGCTTCTGGCACCGCTACGGCGGTAGAGACACCCTCTTTCTCGATGCGGGATGCGGTAACGGCCAGGTGACCCAGGTTTTCGCCTCCCTCGGCGCCCACAGGATGGTGGGGGTGGACTTTGCCATGCCCATGCTGAGGCGGGGTCGGGAGAGGGCGGTGCTTAAAGGTTACCAGAAGAGGCTTCTTCTTGTGCAGGGTAACCTAAGGGCCCTCCCCTTTGCTGAAGGGAGCTTCTCGTTGGTTCACATGTACGGGGTGATGGAGCACCTTGAGGAGCCGGCAGCGGTGCTCGCAGAGCTGGCCAGGGTGCTGAGGCCGGGAGGCACCTTGTGCTTAGCATTCCCCGCAGGTGGAGTCTTGCCCACCTAACCTACATCGCATTCAGCCCCTCGGTGAGGGACTGGGGGAGAGATGTCTCTACCGGTAGCCTGTTTAAGTTCAGGGAGAAGGCAAGGTTCTACAGGTTCTACTCTTGGCGGCAGTTTTTTGCCATGGTGCCGCCAGGGTTGAGGGTGGTTGAGAGGGTGCCGGTGATTCACTACTTCGCCTGCGGTCCCGTGGACAGGTGGATACGGAGGCGGGACAAGGGGCCCTCCTCCATGGAGGCCAGGGAGCGCCTCTTCTCGAAGCTACCCATTCCCCCTGCAGGGGAGTACGTGGTGCTGGAGAGGTGCCGGGGATAAGCCCGCGCCTCCCTTCAGCTCTCCTGCTCACCTTTCTCTTTGTCCGGCAGGGTGGACGCGAGGCACAGCCATTTTTCCGGCGGTACCTGGTGGGGGCGATATTTAGGGTCTATTTCGCACCTTTCCAGCATGGTTCTCCACTCAATTCCCGGCATGGCAAGTGAGAGCCCCCCAAGCAGCATCTTGCGGGGATGGGCGAATCCCCACGAGAGCACCTTTTTGGCGGTCTCCCTGAGCGGGGGTGGCGGCACCTCCTGGTGGCGCTCCAGGCTGATTATGGCCGACTCCACCTTGGGACGGGGCCTGAATGACTGGGGAGAGACCCGGTGCACCATTCTGGCCCGGTAGCTGAACCCTAACAGTATCCCCAAGGGGGAATACCCCTTCTCGCCGAACTGCGCGGTTATGCGCATGGCGGTCTCTAACTGCACCATTAGCACCATCTGGGCGGGGAGCAGGGGTGAGACGCAGAGGCGGTAGAGCAGGGGTGTGGTGATGCTGTAGGGCAGGTTTGAGACGACCTTCTCTATCCCCCTGTTCTGCAAGAGCCTTCCAACATCCACCTTGAGGATATCCTTCTCAACCAGGTAGAAGGCCGGGTCATGGCCAAGGCTCTCCCTGAGTTCTCTTGCCAGGGCGGGGTCCACCTCCACCCCCGTGACAATGGCCCCCTCTTTCAGCAGGGCTTTGGTCAATACGCCCCTTCCCGGTCCCACCTCGAGCACCGCCTTTCCCTTAAGGGGCATGGCGGTATCCACCACCATCCTCAGTATGTTGGGATCTGAGAGAAAGTTCTGTCCCAGCCGCTTTTTAGGCTTAAATACTTGTTCTTTCAGGGCTATTCTCCCTTTGCTTGACCTGTCTCACCTTTTCTACTATCTTCCCTCTCCATGATGAAGGGAGAAGGCGGAGAAAATCTCTTGGGAAGGGGCGGGATCAGGCTACTGCTCTCTGCCTTGGCCCTGGTACTGCTGGCCTTTTCAATCTCTTACGCCCTGCCAAGGGGCACCGGTTACGACGTGAAGAGCGCCGTGGATTCCTGTCTCTCGCAGCTCAAGACCCGCATGAAGACAGCGAAGGGCAGGGTGGTTGCCGTCAGGGGTGCCTCGATGGTGGTTGTGTTCGACTCTGCCTGGGGGCTTCACAGGAACCAGGAGCTTGTTGTCACCCGTCCTGGGCCTTCCATAAAAGACCCTGAAACCGGCAAGGTGTACCCTGGCTTTCCGGTGAACGTGGCGGTGGTTCGCATAGAGAACCTCTCGGGGACGAGGGCACAGGCCAGGGTGGAGAAGGCCTGGGAGGCGGTGAGAAGCGGATATGGGGTGGTGTCGCCCTTCGAGCCCTGGGTGGTGATAGAGCCCTCCACCGTTGACCCCGCGCTGACAAAGGGGGGAGAGCTCACCCCAGAGGAGCTCGACAGCTTCGTGAAGATAGCCGTGGGCCAGGACCCCGCTTTTCACATTGGTAAACTGCCCCTGCCCGAGAGGGAGTACGGGTTCAGGCTGCATCCCGTGGTGAGAATGGGGGTGCAAGGGCCAGAGCTGGCCTTAGAGGTTCTCTCTGCATACGATGCGGCTGGGGCCCCGCCGGTGCTTGTGGTCTCAAAGGTGATCCCGGTGGTTCAGACCGCTTCTTACGCGGTGCTGGGCAAGAGAAAGAAGCTGATAGAGAGCGGGGAATGGGGAGGATACACCTCGTCCCTGGCATCCCGGGTGTTTAAGTCCGAGATCCGCTCTGTGGCCTGTGGGGACGTGAACGGCGACGGTGTGGTGGATATTGTAACCTTGGACTCCAAGGGAAAGGTGGAGGTGTTCGACCTGCACGGCAAGGAGTTCAAAAGGATACTGTCGCACCGGGTGAGAATAGGGGGCGGGGAGCACCACCGGTTTCTCACCGTTGACCTTGCAGACCTGAATGGAAACGGCAGGGCGGAAATTTTTGTTACCCATGTTACCGAGGACCTGCTTAGCGGGGTCTTGAAGCCGTTTTTAGACTCCCAGGTGCTGGAGGTTGACAAGAGCGGCAAGAAGATCAAGGTGTTGGCCAAAAGGGTGCCCTACTACTTCAGGGTGGTTAAGAACAGCTTTTATCCCAAGGGAATAGTTCTTGCTCAAAAGATGGGAGAGTACGAGCCTTACAAGGGACCGGTAAAGAGGGTTGTATGGCATGGCAAGAGACTGGCGTTCGACGATAAGCTGCCGCCCTTCATGAAGAAGGTGAAGAGGTTGCACGGGTTTATCTGGGACGACCTGAACGGGGACGGAAAGGTGGAGGTGGCGGTGATAGACGACGATGGTTTCCTGAGCGTGATGAACCTGAAGGGTGAGCCGCTTTGGGAGAGCCCCGACAGCCTGGGGCTTGTTGACTACAACTACTTCTACCAGACCCCCCGGTTTATACGCATCATCGCAGAGAAGAACTTTGAGCCAGAGAGCGTTGCCAAGAAGAGGGCCATACCCCGCAGGCTCATGGTGAGATACCTTAAAGGTGACGGGCGGGTGGCCCTGTTCACGGTGATGAACGACATACCCTCCTTCGTGGTGGCAGGGGTTTACATCGAGAACAGTTGGCACGGCATGAATGGCCGGGTGGTGAAGATAGAGCAGGTGGGAACGGGCAAGGCGTCTGCCGCCTACTTCGACATACTGTGGGAGACCCCCAAGTTCTCGGACTTCTACGGCGAGGACCTGGCCATTGCCGACTTCAACGGTGACGGGGTGCTCGACGTGCTGCTCTTAGGTCACTCGAAACGCTCGAAAAAGAGCAGGCTTGACATATATCCCATCCCTGGTGCATAGTGTGTCCTGTGGATAGGGAAGGGATGGTGGCAGGGGTGATACTTGACTTTGGAATAGAGATGGTGGAGATAAGAGATTTAAGGATGGCAAGAGGGAGGCTTGACAGGAAAACGGCTTTTGGAAATACTCCCTCTTGACGATAGGGGTTGGTAGGGATAGAAGACGAATGGAAAGGCGAGAGAGGCTTGCAGGTATTGATGATAACGAATCCGAAAGGGGGTGAGAGTGGAGGACGAGATAGGGGTAGGACCTTTATTATGGGTATGATGGTTAGAGAACAAACTCTGAGGATGCGGTAAAATTCAGGAAGAGGACGAGGAGGTAGGAGTATGAGAAAGTATTCTTGGTTGGTGGCTCTGCTGTTTGTCGTGGGCCTCGTCTCCACGGCGTCGGCAGGTGTGCTCTCGGTGCGCATTCCCACCCAGAGCGGTATTGAGGCGAGGTTTGGCATGGTCCAGCTCTGGACCATGAACTGGGCGAAGAACTACGACTTCAACGACGACACCGCTGACTTCGCCTGGGTTGGTGACCCTGAGGGCAAGGTGCGTGACAACTACATCTCCCACATGGTCTATTTCCCCGTTGACTTCGTGAGCAAGGGCCAGTGGCGCGCCCACATGCTCTTCTCTTACAAGGGTTCTGACTTTGACCAGGGTAAAGACGCCAACTACAGCACCTTCCAGGGTGTTGACTACGACAGGTGGAGGGTTGAGCGTGCCTACTTCGAGTTCAAGCTGCCCTTCCTCTGCAACCTGAACTCCTGGATCGGCGTTGGTCACGACACCTGGAACCTGGACGGTCAGGGTGGTTTCCTGGTTTACTTCGACGACGACCCCGGCATCAGGTTCTATGGCCACTACCAGAAGTTCTCTTGGGACTTCAAGTTCGCCCG
>CAZQJB010000104.1:0-5347 GCA_964593115.1 uncultured Aquificales bacterium | reverse complement strand
AAGGTATGTGGACCACATCTCGTTTCTCACCTTTGACCAGGCGGTCAGGGTGCACAACGTGATAGGGATAATAGTGCTTATCGACTACACATTGTGGTTTCTATTCTACACCTTCACAGGCAAGATAAAGGTTTACTTCCCCTCCATGGAGGAGCTTGTGAAGGGTAGCATAAGACAGGCCATGTTTTACGGGTACGGCATCTTCAAGGGAGACCCCAATCCCCACAGGATAACCCCTGACAACAAGTTCAACCCCATGCAGAAGCAGGCCTACCTGATGATAATGCTGGCCCTTTTGCCCATACAGATAATCACCGGCCTGTTGCTCTGGAAGGTTGGTTTCTTCTCTGAGATCATCCAGTTCTTCGGGGGCATAAAGGTGATAGACACGGTGCACGTGCTGCTCTTCTTCTTCTTCGCCTCCTTCGTTATAGCCCACTTCTATCTGGCCACCCTTGGACACACCTTCTTCGCCCACTTCAAGGCCATGTTCACCGGTTACGAGGAGGAAGAGGAGGAGCACTGATCCCCGCTTTTGACGAGATGGAGAAGGCGGTTGGCCGGCAGGGTTGACCGCCTTTTTTTTAAGGTTGCCCGTGTTGTAAAGGGCAAGGGTGCTCTGGTAAGTGGCACCTTAAACTTCGACAAGGAGGAGTCAAATGGCGCTGGTTGTCCAGAAGTACGGGGGCACCTCTGTTGGCACCACCGATAAGATAAAGAACGTTGCCAGAAGGGTGGCCAAGACCAAGGATGCAGGTAACGACGTGGTTGTGGTGATCTCGGCCATGGCGGGGGAGACAGACAGGCTTATTGGTCTGGCCAACGAGCTGGCGGAACTGCCCGACGAGAGGGAGATGGACCTTCTTCTCTCTTCGGGGGAGCGTGCCTCTGCGGCCCTGCTGGCCATCGCCCTGAGGGAGCTTGGGTATCCTGCCCGCTCCTTCACCGGCAGGCAGGCGGGATTCATCACAGACGGTGCCCACACCAAGGCCAGGATAAAGAAGATTGAGGCCAAGAACGTGCTGGGTGCCCTGAAAGAGGGCATGATCGCCGTGGTGGCGGGTTTTCAGGGGGTGGACGAACTCTCCCACGACGTCACCACCCTTGGAAGGGGAGGCTCTGACACCACGGCTGTGGCCCTTGCAGCGGGATTGAACGCAGATGTCTGCGAGATCTACACCGACGTCACCGGGGTGTTTACCGCTGATCCCCGGATAGTGCCCGAGGCTAGAAAACTGAAGGCCATCTCCTTTGAGGAGATGCTTGAGATGGCCAGTGCCGGCGCCAAGGTTCTGCAGGTGCGCTCGGTGGAGATAGGGATGAAGTACAACATACCCATTCACGTGAGATCCACATTCAGCGAGGAGGAGGGAACAATGGTGGTACCTGCCAATAAAGACATGGAAGACGTGGTGGTGTCGGGGGTGACCTACGACAAGAACCAGGCAAAGGTGACGGTTATCGGGGTTCCTGACAGGCCTGGCATAGCAAAGGCCCTCTTCGATCCCATCGCCGAGGCCAACATCAACGTGGACATGATAATCCAGAACGTGAGCCAGGATGGCCTGACAGACATCTCTTTCACCGTGTCGAGAACGGAGCTGCCAAAGGCCGTAAAGGTTATCGAGGGGGTGGTTGAAGAGATAGGCGCCCAGAAGTTCATCACCGACGACTCTATCGCCAAGGTGTCCATCGTGGGAGTAGGCATGCGCTCCCACCCCGGGGTGGCGGCCACCATGTTCGACGCCCTTGCCGACGAGGGGATAAACATCATCATGATAAGCACCTCAGAGATAAAGGTCTCGTGCGTCATCGAGGACAAGTACCTGGAGCTGGCGGTGCGCGCCTTGCACAATGCCTTTGAGCTCCACAAGGAGGGTAGCTGATGGACGGCGCCAGAATAGACCTTTACGACACCACCCTCAGGGACGGCACCCAGGGAGAGGACGTATCCCTCTCCAGCGCCGACAAGGTGCGCATAGCCGAGAAACTGGACGAGCTTGGCATAAACTACATCGAGGGTGGCTGGCCGGGCTCCAACCCGAAGGACATGGAGTTCTTCAAGCTTGCCCAGCACCTCAACCTGAAGAACGCCAAGATAACCGCCTTTGGAAGCACCTGCCGTCCCAAGGTGCATCCCAAAGACGACCACAACATAGCCATGTTGCTCAAGGCCAACGTGCCCGTGGTCACCATATTCGGCAAGTCGTGGGACCTTCACGTAACGGATGCCCTCAAGACGACCCTTGACGAGAACCTGCGCATGATCGAGGAGTCGCTTTCCTATCTGGTGGAGAGGGTTCCCGAGGTGATCTACGACGCCGAGCACTTCTTCGACGGCTACAAGAGAAACCCCCAGTACGCCCTTAAGACCCTGAAGGCGGCGGTTGCAGGCGGGGCCCAGGTGATCGTTCTCTGCGACACCAACGGGGGATGCCTGCCCTACGAGATCCCTCCCATCGTGCAGGCGGTGAGAGAGGCCATCGGCCCACAGGTCAGGCTGGGGGTGCATACCCACAACGATTCAGAGTGTGCCGTAGCCAACACCCTGATGGCGGTGAGAGAGGGTATCACCCACGTTCAGGGCACCATCAACGGCATAGGGGAGAGGTGCGGCAACGCCAACCTCTGCTCCATAATTCCCGCCCTGAAGCTGAAGATGGGCCTTGACTGCATATCAGACCAGCAGCTTGCCATGCTTACAGGGATATCCAGGTTCGTTTACGAGATAGCGAACCTGAAGCCCTGGAAACACCAGCCCTACGTGGGGCGCAGCGCCTTTGCACACAAGGGTGGTATCCACGTGAGTGCGGTGATGAAACGCTCGGATACCTACGAGCACATAAAACCCGAGTTGGTTGGAAACAAGCAAAGGGTCTTGGTGTCAGATCTTTCTGGAAAGAGCAACATTCTCTACAAGGCAAAGGAGTTCGGACTGGACATCGAAAGCAAGGATCCCACCGTACAGAGGGTGCTGCAGCAGTTGAAGGAGTTAGAGCACCAGGGATACCAGTTCGAGGGGGCCGAGGCCTCCTTCGAGATCATGGTGAAGAAGGCCATGGGAAGGTTCGATCCCTACTTCGAGCTTGGGGGGTTCAGGGTGATAGTTGAGAAGAGGAGCCGCGAGGAGGAGCCCCTGAGCGAGGCAACCATCAAGGTGAAGACCCCCTACGGCTCTTACCACACGGCGGCAGACGGCAACGGTCCAGTGAACGCCATGGACAAGGCACTTCGCAAGGCCCTCTCAGAGTTCTACCCGAACCTCGCCGGTACCCACCTCACCGACTACAAGGTGCGTATCCTCGACGAGACGGCTGGTACGGCTGCAAAGGTTAGGGTGCTGATCGAGTCCACAGACGGTGAGCGCCGTTGGGGCACGGTGGGGGTCCACGGCAACGTGATCGAGGCAAGCTGGAAGGCCCTGGTGGACAGCGTGGAATACAAGCTGATGAGAGACGAGCAGGAGAAGGAGTGAGCCCTTGTTCACCGGACTCGTAGAGGGCATAGGCGAGGTGAGGGGCGTTTCACCTCTGGGGGGAGGCATGGTGCTCGAGATTGCCCATTCACTTTCTGAACCCGTGATACCCGTGGGAGAGAGCGTTGCTGTGAGCGGAGCCTGCCTAACGGTGGTGGAGTGCGGCCAAGGTTGGTTCAAGGCCCAGGTCTCTCCCGAAACCGTGGGACGCACCACCCTGGGCAAAGCAAGACCTGGCACCAAGGTTAACCTCGAAAGAGCCCTGGCAATAGGCGACAGGCTACACGGGCACCTGGTGACGGGGCACGTGGACACCGTTGGCAGGGTGGCGGGGATAGAGAGAGAGGGTGACTTCACCCTCTACCGGTTTCACCTGCCTGCACAGTACCTTCGCTACGTTGCGGCGAAGGGCTCAATAGCCATAGACGGAATCAGCCTCACCGTTGCCGAGGTGAAGGGTAAGCTGGTCTCTGTGGCGGTGATTCCCCACACCGCCTCTGTCACCACCCTGGGAGAGCGCTCTGTGGGCGACGAGGTGAATGTAGAGGTTGATCTGGTGGCCCGTTACCTCGAGAGCCTGCTTTCCAGTTACAACCCCGAGAAGCGCACCGTTGAGGCCACCCTGCGCGCCGCCCTTTGGTAGCATGAACCGCCTGGAGAGGCTCTTAGCCGAGAGAATAGAGAAGGGTGGCCCCATCACCTTCAGGGAGTTCATGGAGTTAGCCCTCTACCATCCCCAGTGGGGTTACTACTCCTCCTCTGCCGACCGCATAGGCAAGGGGGGTGACTTTTTCACCTCCTCCAGCGTGGGCACCATATTTGGACGCCTTCTTGCACGCCAGGTGGCGGAGATGCTCGAGACCCTGCCCCCTCCTTGGGTTGTGGTCGAGATGGGTGCCGGCCAGGGCCACCTCTCCAGGGACGTGGTGCACGAGCTATCCAGGCTGCTTCCCGGTGGCTTCACCTACGGCATAGTGGAGAGAAGCCCCGCAATGAGGGAGAGGCAACGGGGGGTATTAAAAGACCTGTCCCCTGTTGAATGGCGGGATGATATCCGGGACTTTGCACCTTTTTGTGGAGTGGTCTTCTCGAACGAGCTGGTTGATTCTTTTCCCGTGCACCTGGTGGAGATGACCGAAGAAGGCCTCAAAGAGGTGTATCTCGATGCAGGGGAAGGGGGTCTTGTAGAGGTTCTTCTCGACCCCTCCACCCCTGAGCTTGAGGCCTATTTTCGCGAGCTTGGGGTGGCATTGCCCCCGGGGTTTCGCACCGAGGTGAACCTTGAGGCCGTTGGATGGATACACGAGGTGGCCGACGCGTTGAAAGGTGGCTTCGTGATCACCATCGACTACGGGTATCCCTCACACGAGCTCTACCAGTCCTACCGGAGCAGGGGAACCCTCATGGCCTACAGGGGACACAGGGCCTCAGAGGAGCTCTACTCTGACCCGGGAGAACAGGATCTCACCAGCCACGTGAACTTTTCGGCCCTGAAACACTGGGGCGAAAAGGTTGGGCTGGTCCCCCTGGGGTTCACCGACCAGAGCCACTTTCTGCTGGGCCTTGGGATACTCGATCTCATCTCTGCCGGAGACGGGGCCCCGGACATGTCCGAGGTCTTGAAGGCGAAGACGCTCATCATGCCAGGGGGCATGGGAGACACCTTCAAGGTGCTGATGCAGGCGAAAGGGGTGGATTCATCGTGGGCGCCCTCTGGTCTCAAGGAGGCCCCTCTGCGCAGGTCCTTCGAGCTGTAGGCGGAGAATAAGAAGGGGGCCGCCCCTGCAGCCCCCTTCTTCTCCCCTGGTCTTCTTTAGTCTGAAGTTCCCCTCACAAACAACACATAACCCCCTGATCTGGCCTGAGTTAGTT
>CAZQJB010000103.1:0-5348 GCA_964593115.1 uncultured Aquificales bacterium | reverse complement strand
ATCTTCAAAAGATATACCAAGAAAAGACCTAGCCCTCTCACGGCTCAAGGTACCATCAACAAGGGCGTCCAGCTTGGGCATGCCTACCCGTGCTATTCTCGTATCGTTCTCTCTCAGTATCCCCTTCTCGATAAACCTCTCCTCCATGTAGGGCCCCACAATGAACAGAAGGTCGTAGTCGAGCACCTTGGGTGTGTACGCCCTGCCCTTGAAAGAGACCCCGTGAAAGGTGTGCACCTTCACCCTGCACCCTTTTCCCACCAGCATGGGATCAGAAGAGAGGTAAACCTGTAAGGGTAACAACCTGGCCAAGATGCCAGGCAACATCCTAAGGCGAATCCCCAGGGGAGAGAAGAGGTCTCTCTTGGCCTCCCCCTTTGGGGGCCGAACGGTTCCAAAGAAGGGAACCCGCCCCGCCAAGGCACGGTAGATTGGCCTAAGGCAAACCACGTTCATGGGCACCCTGGCAAATAGCAGTATGCCCCTCAATTCCCTGCCACTCCCCTGTAGATCTCCATCACCCTTCTTGCCCTACTCTCATCGGAGAAGAGGCCCAAAGCCAAGGCCCTGCCCTTGGCGCCAAGGGAGAACCTCAATTTAGGCGATTCCACCAGGATGGAAATGGCCTTAGAGAGAGCGCGCGCATCACCCACAGGCACCAGCAATCCGGTGTGGCCATGCAGCACCACCTCGGGATTACCGGAGACTGCCGTGGAGACCACGGGCTTTCCCATGAGCATGGCCTCCCTCAATGCCCCTGTGAGCCCCTCTCCCTTGGTGGATGCACACACCACCATATCCATGGTGGCCATACACGAGGCAACGTCATCTCTATGCCCGGCAAACACCACCATCTTCGACACCGGTTGCCACCACTCCTTAAACTTCTCTGGTCTTCCCCTTCCCAGGCATAGCAGTCGTAGTGAAGAGAAGAGAGGGGAGAGCATAGCCGCCGCCTTAAAAAGGTGGGGATACCCCTTCTTGCCAACCAGGGCGGCAACGGTTCCCACAACCACCTCTGTGTCAAGAATACCGAACCCTTCCCTTGCATCTCTCGCCGGCACAGCGGGGGAAAACTCTTGGGGATCGGCACTGCCATAGGCAACCTCTACCTTTTGGGGAGGAACATTACTTTGGTAAAGGCTACGGTGGACCGCGTGGGCAACAGCCACCACCCTTGCCACACCTGGTGAGCGAAGAACGAAACCGGTGATACCCTTTGGACGGTACGTTGTGCCCCTCTGGGCCACCAAGGGCACATTGGTACCAAGAAGTGCCAAAAAGGCAAACTTCAAGGCAGGATCCCTGTGGACATGAACAACACGGTAGCCACCGCGGATGACGAAACTCCTGAAGTCGAGAAGGGCAGGTGGTGTTGTCCTGTCCATGGGAAAAAGCCTGACATGAAAACCCTCTTCAACAAGAGCCGCAAGCCCGTCAGAGAGCTCTCCACTGCCGTTGAACACAAGGTCCACCCTCTCACCCATACCCCTGAGGGCCCTGGCCAGTCGCACCATCTGCACTGCGCCGCCCCTGGTGATGTTCTGGTGGCTTGCAACCTGAAGGATCCTCAAAGACCGCCCCCTATCTGCTGCAAACAAGGTGGGATATCCATACCTCTTACCCCCAGATGGCACAATCCCCTACAAACAGAGAGAGACGCCCAGGAAGCAAAGCAGAACGGCGCAAAAACGCCCCGCTGAATAGCTAAATCAGAACAGAAGACAGTCTCCCAACCTTGCTCAGAAGAGCTCTACGTTATCCCCAATATCCTCTTCCTGCATGGGAGGCATCTCCCTGTTCACCACCTGGCGGTGCACCCTGCGCTGCTGCTCCATCACGTAGTTCGATGCCATCTTCTCGAGCAGTTCCGAAGAGGTCTCTTCAGAGAGATCGGGGTTTTCACCCTCCATCTCCTTCAGGGCACCAAGAATCTCTTCTCTCACCTCCTTCAAGGCGCCGGAGATCCGCTCTGGAAAGTCAATCTCTGCGAGCATTGTGGATATCTCGTTGGCAATATCGTTGCCCATGGCATCAAGCTCTGCCCCCAGCTTCTTCAGGCCTGCAGAGGCAGTGTGAAGACGCGAGGACACCTCAGAGGCCTTATCGGTTATCTCTTTGTTCCTGTCGTTCTTCTGGTAGAGCTCTTCAGAGAACCCCCTCACCTCTTCCATGGCCTGGGTTATCTCGTTCAAGAAGGTGACCCCCTGAGAGGTAAGCCCCTGGGCCTCCCTCGAAAGGTTCCTAAGCTCTTGTGCCAGAACCATAAGGGTACGGTTATCCCCAGCGGTACCGATGAACTCTGCAAGAGAGTTCAGGGCCAGAAACTTGGCGGTCTCTGCTGTGCGCTCTATCTCGTCGATAAAACCGGCCATGTGAGAGACGTGGTTCTCTACCTCTTCGATTATCTCTTGAAGCTGGGTTGTTAGCTTTGTCCCAAACCCCAGGATGGTAGAGAGCTTTGCCAATATGTTCTCGGTCTCGGTCTCTATTCTCTCGATGATGGTGGTGTGTCCGTCACGGGTGTCCATTATCTCGAGGATACCCTTGGTGTAACCGGTTATCTCGTCCATCACCCTTTCGAGGCCTTCCCTGATGCCATCCACTGCCCGCATCACATCCTCGTCCACCTTGTTAATGTGCTCTGCCCGCAAGAACAATGCCTTGTAGATGGAAGATGCCGACACCCCTTTCTCCAACTCGGCTTGTATCTTAGATAGAGAGGCGGCCACAGACTCTATCTGCTGGCGCGTCATGTCGTGAAATTGAAGCGCCTCCACCACGTTTCCTATGCCCTGGTGAACACCCTCGGCCCTCTGGGCAAGCTCTTCTGACAACTGGCTTGCCTGGTTCACGTGCTCTTCGAGAAGGGATAGGAGCCTTCTCGTCTCTCCCTTCAACCGCTCTATCTCTGCCTCGTAACGCTCTGCCTCGGCGGTCTCCCTGGTGAGAAAGGTTGAGACCACATCCCTTGCCTTCTCAACCATCTCACCGAAACTGAGGCTGTTCTCCTTTATGCTCTCGGATAGATGGGTCACCTCCTGGGAGAGGGCCTGGAACCCTTCTCCTGCCTTGCCGGCAGTGGCACTCTTTATCTTTATGTTAACTCCCACCATCTTGATATTGTCGCCTATGCCCCTGAGTATGCGGTTCAGCCTTGGCAGTTTCGATACCTTGACCTCGATATCCCTCAACAGGTCGAGCCCCTGGTGAAGGGACGAGAAGACGTCCTCGAGATTGTGGGTTCCCATCTCGAGCAGGTTGGTTATCTCGACGAAAGAGACCATGCTCTCGTCTGAAGAGGTCTCTGTGTCTATTCCCAGCATCTTACCGATCTCTTCAGACAAAGAGAGCACCTCTTTGGCCTTTTGGGAAAGGCCCTGAAGTCTCTCTCCCAGCCCTATGAACTCCCCTTCGGTCTCCGAGGGTATGGCAAGCAACACCCTCCTCAGGTCTTCAAAATCAACCTTGCAAACTACCTCTCCCATTGGCCCCTCCTAACTGGTCTTCTGAAAATCGAGGGTACCCTACCAGAATCGGTGGCGGGGGCTCACCCTTTACTCTACTGCATCCTATTATTGCCGGTATGTCAAGTGGCTTAGCCCACGCCTGGCCACAAAATATTTCTGGTTTCTTGACCCAGATCAATGGAGAACCGCCCAAGGGGACTATCTTGTAAAAACAGACGCGACGATAAGACTGGAGAAAGATTGAATGAGCAAGTGGAAGAGAGATCATACTCACCTCCCACCAATAAAGAGGCCGGGGCAGGTGCCCCGGCCAGAAAACATTTCAACGAAGGGGGTGAGGGAACTCAGAACTTCCAGGTCAAACCTGTATTGAGGATGTAGGCCTCGCCGTCCAGATCCTCGTACAGGTACTCCTCTTCATCGTCGTACCAGCGGTAGGTGAAGTTGGTGGTCACACTCAGGTTCTTCCACACGTTCCACTCGAAGCCCACAGAAGCATCCACCCTCTCCATCTTCAGGTCGTACCAGTCAGACATGTCACCCATGTCCCCGGTGTAGGTTATGACGAACCAGGGATCGTACTTTGGTGGATTGTAACTGGGCCCCGCATGACCATCGTAATCTATGGTGTTAAAGGGATTACCAAAGTGGGGATCGTCACCCTCTGCCTTCGAGTAGGTGTAGGTAAGGTCTCCATGTAGCCTCAATGCCTCAGAGACCTGGTAGTCGGCACTGAGATAGGCCACAACGTTGTGGATATCGTAGTCAACCTTGTCACAAAGTGAGCCAACCTGGCTCACGAAGCTGTGGCCCCCTCACCCGCCGAACAGGTTCAGATCGAACCTGGTCTCGTAGGTGTTGTACTCGTAGTTGGCACCGAGGTTCACGAAGAGCTTGTCAATGGGGGAGACCCAGAAGTTGATGCCCGCCACGTAGGTGTTACCCTCCCAGTCGGAGTCGTCGTTATTCTGGTACTTGTACTGCAGGTTCAGGGTAGCAGAGTAACGCCCGCTGGGAGACCAGGTGGCAACCAGGGCTATGTCGTGGGTGTCTTCAGGAACGTTGCTGGCATCGTGCCGGCGGTACTGGTTCCTGAATATCTCGTAGTAGGGAACACCACCGGGCTTTGGAAGGTCCCTTGTCTCCATGCAGATGCCGTTGTGGTTCTCGAACTCGTCGTTCTGGTGCTCGTACTTGTAGGTGAGCCTGAAGTTCACGTTCTGAATGGGCCTTCCCAGCAACGAGAGCTTTATCTTGTGAATACCGGTATCCTCGTCGTCCAGGAAACTCTCATCCTGCAGGGCAGGATTGTCGTAGTCCTTCCAGTCCTTGTGGTCCCTGCTTATGCGGGTGTACTCGTAACCGGCCCTGAGGGTGTAGTTCTTGGCCAGCCTGTAGCGGAAGTTGGCCCCCAGCTCGGTGACGTCTCTGTCGAGGTCAGACTTTCTCTCGTAGTTGAAGTACGAGGGCGGCACCCCGTAGCCAGGACCCGTCACAGTATCGTCGTTGGACATAGCGCCTATGTTCACGTACTGGTCGTCGTTGTCTATTGTGTAGTAGCGGGCCTTCAGGCTGACGGTAAGGGCGTTGTCCAGCATGGTGGTGGTGACCCTGGCGGCATAGGCATCAAGGCCGTAATCTTTGTTGGTGTACTCGTTCTCCACGTTAGAGGAGACGTAGCTACCGTAAACCGTGGTGTGGTAGGGCAGGTCAACCCTTAGCTTGAACTTGTCGGTGTCCTTCTTCACGTCGGGCACCTCTGCATATCCGCCCTTCTCACCGTCGAACATAAGCCTCTGGGGGAAGAACTTCATCTCCTCTTCAGGGGCATACACCTTGTCGAACTGCCACTGGGGGGTACCAGCGTCGTTGTCGAAG